>NZ_JBARMD010000519.1:0-11893 GCF_049802275.1 Occallatibacter sp.
AAAACATCCGAGTACTTGCCGGCGACTGTGGCATCGTCAAAAACCAGAACGTGATTGGCATTCACGTACAGGCCGGTGATGGAGAAATTCGTCGATCCCGTCAGCACCTGAATCGGCGAACCGTTCTATGGGTGTCGTCGAACGAGTGTCGCCAGGAATTTGCTCTTCTGCTGCGGATTTTCTCACGTGCATCCGCCCGGTGCGTCTGAGGCTGCGTTGATTCGGCTTTTCACAGGATCAAACAGAAACGACAAATTGTGCCCGTTCTTATTCAACTGGTACGGCGCAGTTGAAAGCTGCGCAAAGCACGTCAACTTCACAGCCTCCTTTTCCGTCACGACCATTAGCAAGATAGAGAACGGCAGCGAAAGCTGGCGGAGTGCTGAGCCTGTCCCGCCTTCAGTCAGTTTGTTTTGCAGGAATCTGTTTTTTGGCCGTGTTGGTGTTGTGCTGGTCCCCGAAGGGCGTGCAAGCTCGCCCGGATAATGACCTGCGCGACCCGAACGCTGCTTGTGCGCCCTGTCATCGAGAAATCTACGAGCGTTACCGCTCCACCCCCATGGCAAATGCAAGCGGGCCCGCGGCAGACGGCTTTCTTCCTGGTGCCTTTGTTCACCAGGCATCAGGCGTGCAATACAGCGTATCCGACGATGCCGGCCGCATCTGGTTGAGTTACGAACGCGATAGCCCATCGCCCGACAAGGCGCTGAAAGGGCGGCAGGAACTGCGCTACTTCATCGGCTCGGGGAAGCGCGGCCGCACCTACCTCTTCGAGCAGTCCGGATACTGGTTCGAATCCCCGATCAACTGGTATGCCAAAAAGCAGATCTGGGATATGGCCCCGAATTTCCTTACTGCGCAAGAGATGCCGTTGACCCTTCCGGTGGACCCGGGGTGCCTGCACTGCCATGCATCCGACGTTGCGCACTCGTTGCCGGAGGCGCGAAACCTCTACGCTGGCGAGCCATTTGCCCATGGAGGCATTACCTGTACCGAATGCCATGGCGATGGCGATGCACATATTGCCACGAAGGGGAAGGCGCACATGCTGGATATCGACGCGCTTCAACCTGTGCAGCGCGATTCGGTTTGCCTCGACTGCCATCTTGAAGGCCAGACTGCTGTCGTTCGCAACGGCAGGGAGATGGAGAATTTCTTTCCGGGCGATGACCTGTTCGACTTCGCGCTATATTTCGTGTACCGGAATGAAAACGGCTCCGGCGGTCGCGCGACCAGCCAATGGGAGGCGCTCCTGCGTAGCGAATGCAAGCGGAAGTCCGGCGATCGACTGACATGCACCACATGTCACGATCCACACGGATCGCCTGCACCGGACGAAAAGATAGCCTTCTATCGGCAAAAGTGCCTGCAGTGTCACAACACAACCGGATTTGCTGAGAAGCATCACCCTGAAAACCTGGACTGCACGGCTTGTCATATGGCACGGCCGCCTTCCAACGACATTGCGCACGAACAGGTGACAGACCACTGGATCAAAAAGCGCATCAGCAACGCACGGCTGCCCCTGGCCACAAGCGGAGAACTGGAAACCGTCGGCAGCATGATTGCCGATGATCGCGACCTTGGATTGGCCTACGCCCAAATGGCGGCGCGCGGCAACCAGGCTGCGGGCCAGCGAGCGATGGCGCTGCTCGAGAGGGCCGAACACACCGAAAGCGGAGCGAAACGCGATCACGAATTGCACGCACAACTCGGATTTCTTTACCAGATGAGCGGAAAGTCGGACGCCGCCATCGAGGAATATCAAATTGCGCTCGAGGCCGATCCAAACAGCTCTCTCGCTGCGGGGGACCTGGCTCTGGCCAGGGTTGGTCAGCATCAGTACGCCGACGCCGCGCGCTTATGGAAGGCCGTCTTTGACCACGATCCGGCCCAACTGCGCGCGGGAATGAACCTCGCGGTGGTCGAGTGCGGACTGGGAGAGCGCGCGGCGGCCTTGGCGACCTTGGATCGGCTGATCGAGTTCGCCCCGGACAACCAGAATGCGAAAGCCATGGCCAGGGAAATTCGCGCCGGGGCTCAGAAATGCGGCCCTCGCTGACCCCCACCCCCCTGGGGGCATCCAGCCAGTCAACAACAACCGCACCGTCGATCGCTCCTCGGGTCGGGAATGCTATGCCTAAATCCAATCGCGGGGCGAAACTTCTTTAGACTCAGCTTCGAAAGGCCACGCGGGTCAATCTATCCATAGGGTATTCAAATCCCAGGGCCACCTGGAATTCCGAGGCTGTTCGACCGGCACCTCGATTGAAAGAGAGCCTTTCAGAATCAACCATTTGGTGGAGACAAAAGGCATCCACAGAGTTTAGAAATCTAGACGGTTCGGTGAACAAATAGGAGCGCACCTGTGACAATCCCGTCCCTGGGCTGCGTCCATATTTGTCATAGCAATATAGGGGTAAGATCTCCGATTTGTCTGTTTGCCAAAAGTCGAATTCAGCGGTGTTGCTCAAATTGCACGGCACATAGCCAATCTGCGCCGTTATAGCGACCATCCGAGTAAATCGCTTTATATGCAAGCTTTAGTGAGGTGAGTGAGGCGTATCACGCGGGTGAGTTTAGACGCCCTTTCCGTGGGTAAAGCTTTTCCGCCAATGACATATCGATTTCGCTCCCATCTGGCGTTGATTTTCGGCTTTTCACGTTGACAGCGGGGCGCCACTTTCAGTAAGGTTTCGATTTGCTCCGGAGTCTCTATATTTATCGCTCTCTATTTGTGTTCGGGAGTAGTGCCTCCGGGAATCGAGCGATCCTGCCACTGCGGCAGGGGAGCCCTGTAAGCCGACTAGTCGAAGTAGAAGAACGGGCCGGCAGAACTATCACAAGTTAAGAGATCAGAACAACGGCATTCTTTTCAGGAGACCGCATGAACAAGTTTCTTCGTACAGCACTTGTGCTGGCGTTTTTTGCCTGCGCAAGTTTGCTCTTCGTTATGACGGCCAGTGCACAGTCGGTTTACGGATCGATCTTTGGCACTGTGTCTGATGCGAGCGGCGCTGTCATTCCGAACGCCATGATTACCGTGACAGACGTGACTAAGGGCACGGTCGTTACGGTTTCATCGAATGCGGCGGGCGACTACAGCGTACCGCACCTTATCCCAGATGTGTACAACCTGAAGGTTGTGGCCAAAGGCTTCAAACCTTTCGAGACCCAGGGCATCACTGTCCAGGCCGACACGGCTCCTCGTATCGACCCCCAGTTGACGATCGGTTCAGATACCGGCACCACCGTTACCGTCAATGCCGATGCCGTACCGCTTCTGAAGACTGAAAAGGCAGACGTATCCACCGTTTTCGACCAGCAGCAGGTTTCCAGCCTTCCGGTCGGCGACCAGAACTTCACTAACCTTCAACTTCTGCTTCCAGGCGCCCAGATTCTCGGCTGGTCTCACGCCGCCGATGAAAACCCGCAGGCATCGCAGCAGATTCAGGTGAACGGCCAGGCATTTGGCGGAACAGCCTTCGAACTGGACGGCACGGACAACCAGGATCCGATCCTCGGAATCATCGTTATCAATCCTCCAATGGATGCGGTAACCGAAACCAAGATCACCACGCAGAACTACGATGCCGAGCTGGGCAAAGCCGTGTCGGCTGTCGTGACCGCGCAAACCCGTTCGGGCACCAACCATTTCCATGGCAGTGCTTATGACTTCCGCACGGGCAACGCTAACCTGGCCCGCAACCCATACAACCAGGCTCCTGGTCCGAACGCCATCCCTCCCGGATTGAAAAACCGCTTCGGCGGATCGATCGGTGGTCCGGTCGTTCGCGACAAAGGGTTCTTCTTCTTTAACTGGGAATCGCAGCGGCAGAAGGTGGGTACCACGGCCACCGGTTCAGTACCGACCACCCAATTGCTGAACACCTGCCTGGGGACAACAGTTGGTCCTTCGGGAATCCCGGGATGCGACTTCAGCCAATACGACGCGGTCTATCGGGCCAACGGAAACATCAAGTCAGGCCAGATGCTGACCAACAATACCGGTAATCCGGCGTATAACGCAGCGTTCGCGGCCGATGTGATTCCGACGGCGCTGCTGTCTCCGCAGGCTCTTAATCTGTTGGCGTACTTCAAGAACTATGCGCCAAACCAGGGCAACGCGGGGTTGCAATCGATTGAAAACAACTACTCGGCGGGCGGCACGGGACTATTCAATAGCAACTCCTGGGTTGTGCGTGGAGACTGGACCTTCAACGGGAAAATGCACGCTTTCGGGCGCTTCTCCCGGTTCTGGGATACCCTTTCGGGCAAAACGCTCTTCGGTGATGCCGGCGGTCCGGGCTTCGGCCTTGGCGGCTACGGCGGCAATTCCAACGGAGCCAACGACAGTCTTGCATCGGGCATGGATATCGCGATCAGCCCGAAACTGCTGACCGACTTCCGTATCGGCTACTACCGTTACAACGTCATCGATACCAAGTATGACCAGGGTGTCGAATTTGCGAACACCATCGGGATTCCGGGCATCAACACGGGCAGCAGCTTTACGTCCGGTGCGCCTGGATGGCAGATCAATGGTCTCGGCCCCAACAATGCGCTCATTGGCGGTGGTCTCAACATCAACCGCTGCAACTGCCCGCTCACTGAGAAAGAGAGCCAGTTCCAGGTCGTCAATAACTG
The DNA here is from genome assembly GCF_049802275.1 of Occallatibacter sp. Lineage (NCBI taxonomy): Bacteria > Pseudomonadati > Acidobacteriota > Terriglobia > Terriglobales > Acidobacteriaceae > Occallatibacter > Occallatibacter sp. The sequence goes on from NZ_JBARMD010000519.1 coordinate 4,648, forward strand.
GACATTCATCAAGGGTAACCACACCGTCAAGGTTGGTGTCGACCTGCGCTTTGCCAACAACCTCCGCGTTCCGTCCGATACGGATCGAGCAGGACTGATGACCTTCGGTGCAGGTCCGACCTCGGCCAACGGAACGAACGGCCTCGGCTGGGCAACGTTTGCGCTGGGCGACGTGGGCAACGGCACAAACTCTGCGTTCGGTCGCTATGTTTCCGTGTCAACCAACGCCAAGGAGCACCAGAACCGCACCTTCTACTACGGTCAGGACACCTGGCGCGTATCCAAGAACCTGACCCTGAACCTTGGTCTCCGCTGGGAGCTGTACTTCCCAGAGTCAGTCAATGCCAAGGGTAACGGGTCACTCATGAACCTTGCTGATGGCTACATGCACGTTGCCGGGTACGGACAGGTTCCGTCCGACATGGGCTGGACCATTCAGTTGGCCAAGGGATTCGATCCTCGCATCGGTGTGATGTACCAGGTGGACGACAAGACGGTCATTCGCGCTGGCTACGGCCGCAGCTTCGATACGGGCGTCTTCGGCTCGATCTTCGGCCACGTCGTCACGCAAAATCTCCCCGTTCTGGCCAACCAGAGCGTCGCTGCTTCCTCCTCGACAGGTACGGCGTTTACGATGGCTCAAGGTCCGCCGGCATATGTATTCCCGACGGTACCGTCCAGCGGTCTGTTGCCAGCGCAAGGGTATGCTGTCAGTCCGAAGGCTCGTCCTAACCCGCTCAATTTCCCAACGATCGACGCATGGAACCTGAGCGTGCAACGTGCAATCACTCCGACGCTGAGCATCACTGCTGCCTACGTCGGCAACAAGGGAACCCACACACTTGCTGATGGTGACGGCAACAACACTGACCCCAATGAATCGGCTCTCTCCCTGCCGGGTAGCTACAGCCCGACTGGTCAGACTTTGAATTGGGATCCAAATGGCCTGGATGGTGTACTCCCAGCTGGATACTCAGGCGGAGTCAAGAACGGCCTGTTCCTCAAGCGGTACTACGGCGGTACTCTGGCAGGCTGCAGAGACCCCAATTACGCCACACCAACCAACGAGGCAAACATTACACCTGGCATGTGCGGCTGGACAAACAGCATCAGCTACTACGGCGATGACCAGAACACCGAATTCAACGCCTTGCAGGTCTCGGTTGCGAAGACCTTTACAAAGGGTCTTGCTTTGAATGCCAACTATCAGTGGGCGAGTGCGTGGGACGAATCCAACCAGTATTGGACCTGGAACCACCATGTCGGTCACATGCGGGATAGCAACGTCCGTTCGCAGGTGTTCTCCAGCTACGGAAGCTATGAGCTCCCGTTCGGTCGTGGCAAACAATTCGCTCCTAACGCAAATGCGATTGCCAATCAGATCATTGGGGGATGGCAGTTGGCCTATGCGTTGAACTGGTCCAATGGGCTTCCGTTCACAGTCAACATGGGCGGCGGATTCGGCGCCAACCAGGATTGCAACCATAACACCGGTGGTTCCAATGCACCCTGCCGTCCGAATACCAGTGGACACATGAAGACTGGAGTCACTAACCCCGCCGGCAACGGATCCAGCGGGACAATCAGCAAAAACTTCTTCACCTCGCAGCCTCAGTTGTTCTCGTTCCCAGGCCTCGATGTGATTGGAAACGCCGGCGCCAACACCTATCGTGGCCCCTCGTTCTTCAATACCGACATGAACATCACGAAGACGTTCCCGATTCACGAGAGCATCGTAGCGATGTTCCGCACGGATGCGTTCAACGTCTTCAACCACATGAACCCAGGCGGTCCCGATGGCAACATCTTCGGCACCGGTCACATGACCGGCCTGCAGCCCGGACCGGGACCTCGTCAGCTAGTGTTCTCCGCACGCGTACAGTTCTAACGCGCGAGGAGCCGCAAATAACCTGGAGGGGAGCTTCGGCTCCCCTCTTTCTTTGTTCTGTCCCGCACCATGCCTTCGTCCAGGCAGCGGCTTGCTTTCGTCTAAAGCAGCAGAAGACTGCGCAGAGTTAAACTGGATTCATCAGGATAATCATGTTTCGTGTAATCGCAATTGCCTTTCTTCTGCCCGTTACGCTCAACGCACTCCCGGGACCGCTTCAGCAAAGCACCTCTCCTTCTGCGGATAATTCGGCTCCCGCCGTCACGTTTGAGACGGCCAGGGATCTTGCAGGCAAAGGCCGCCTCGACGCGGCGATGACCCAGCTGGATCAACTTGCCACACAGAGTCCGGAACCCGCCGGCGTCGAGCGTCTGCGAGGCATGATCTTTTACCAGCGGGAGCTGTTTCCGCAGGCAATTGATGCCTTCGCGAAAGCCGCAGACCAGGATCCCAACGACCACGAGTCGCTTGAGATGCATGGCGTGAGCCTGTTCCGGCTGGGCCGGATTCAAGAGGCGATACCGTTCCTCGAGAAAGCGCGTACCGGCGTGCAGGGAGCCAACGTCGATCCAAACTATGTCATGGCGCTCTGTTACGCCGATACACAGCGCTACGATGATGCCCGCCACGCATTTGCGGCGCAGTACGGGTTTCCGCCGGATTCCGCCGAGGCTTATCTGTTGGCAGGGCGTCTGTTCCTGCGTCGCGAGTTGCGGGATGAAGCTGGAGTCGAAGCCGCGAAGGCGATCGCATTGAATCCCTCTCTACCCCTGGCTCACGAATTGCTCGGCGAGGTCGCACTGTCAAGTGCAGACACTGCGGGCGCGATTCGTGAGTTCGAGGCTGAACGCAAAATCAATCCGCTCAATCCTGACCTTTACGATCGCCTCGGCGACGCCTATCTGCGCAACGGTCAGTACACAGATGCGCAACTGGCACTCAACCGGGCCGTCCTGCTTGAGCCGCAGGCCACCGGCCCCTACATTCTCCTCGGAGAAACATTCCTCAAGCTCAAGCAGCCCATCCAGGCAATCCACTACCTCGACCATGCTGAGAAGATGGACCCTTCTAACTACATCACGCATAACCTGCTGGGGCAGGCATACAAAGCGACGGGCCAGCTCGACGCCGCGAATCGTGAATTCAAACTGGTGGTCGAGCTTCAGCACCGCAGTGATCCAAAGCCGGCGGGGAAGTAGCGATGTCCGCTACCGCCTTCCGATTCAGGGCAATCCGATTCCGTCTGGCTCTCCGGGCACTCCTCTGCCTGCCCCTCATCGCTGCGGCGCAAACCGCAAAGCCGGTACCCGATGCCATCCGACAAGCTGACGCGGCCTTCCACGAAGGCTATGCGGCTCGCCAGAACGGCAATCTTGAGCTGGCTCGGACCAAGTTTGCCCAGGTAGTCCGCTTACAGCCGAACATCGCCGAAGGCCACGAAGCCCTGGGTGCCGTTCTGGTGGAAACGGGCAGACCTCTCGATGGCGCCCACGAGTTTGAAGTTGCAGCGAAGATCAAGCCGAGCGATGTGGGGATCGAAATGAATCTCGCCCTGGCTTACGTCCAGGCCGGCCGGGTCGATAAGGCAATACCTCATTTTGAGTCCGCCGCGAGCCTCTCGCAGCAGCCCGGACAAGCAGCGCTGGGCGCTTCGTTCTACGACGCATACGGTCACGCGCTGGCCTCAGCCGGCAAGCCGGATCAGGCTGCCCTGCAGTTCGTTGCAGAAGAGGCCATCACCGGGCCTCGCTCAGATCTTGAAGACGGGATCGGCACTCTCGAAGCACAGCAGGGAAACTGGCCAGAAGCGCAGCAGCGGTTCGAGCGCGCCATCTCCCTCGACAACTCGAATGTCCAGGCACGCATTCACCTCGGCCTGCTTTTTCTCGCGCAGAAAAGGGTCGTAGATGCCGTGAATACCCTGTCGACAGCAGCTGCCACGAATCCTCCCAACGCCGAGGCTCTGATGCAATACGGCCGCTCTCTCGCCGCTGCCGGGAAAGACGAAGACGCAGCCCAGCAGTTCAACGCTGCCATACGGACCGACCCGAAGCTCACCGGCGTGCAGTTAGACCTGGCAATGGCATTGCAGAGACTGGGCCGCCAGCAGGAAGCGATTCCGTGGTTCCAGAAGGCTCTTGAGGTGGAACCACACAATCCCTCGGCGCTCACCAATCTTGCCTTGGCGCTCACTCTCACCGGCAAAGGCAAAGAAGCGCTGGATTACTTCAAGCGCGCCCTCGCAGAGAGCCCAAACGATCCCACCGTTTACAAAGATCTGGGTGTCTGCCACATCCAGCTTTCCGCTTTCGACGAAGCGATCGTCGATTTTCAAAAAGGAATCTCGCTCGATCCGAATGATCCGCAGCTTCATTATGATCTCGGCCTGGCCTACAAGTTCAAAGACCGGCCGGAAGATGCGATCGCCGAGCTAAGCCGCGCTGGGCAGATGGATCCTAACCTGCAGGATCCTCCGTACACGCTGGGCATCCTCTACATGCAGCTAGGCAAGCTGGACGACGCGGTCATCGAACTAAAGAAGGCTGTAGCCCTGCGGCCTGAGAACGGCGACGCATGGGCCATTCTGGGCAGCACGCTCAAACAGGATTCGCGTCTTCCTGAAGCCGCTGACGCTCTCAGAAAAGCCATTCCCCTCCTTCCCGGCCAGCCCGGTCCGCGCGTCACGCTCGCCGGAGTTCTCGCAGAGCAGGCCGGCAATCTCAACGCCGAAGCCGATGCCGCCGAATCCGCCGGCGACACCGCGAAAGCCGCACAACTGCGCACCGAAATGAAGCAGCTGCGAACCGAGGCCGCTGATTACCGCAGAGAGGCAGCCGTACTCGCACAGGGCGCAGTCAGCCGCCAGCGCGCCAACTTCGCACTCAACGCAGGCAATCAACTGATGCTGCGCGGGCAGATCGCCGACGCCATCGCGCGCTACCAGGAGTCAGTTGCAGCGGATCCGACCTTCGCCGACGCGCATACCCAGCTCGCGATCGCATATGAACGCCAGGGCCGCGCCACTGAAGCGGCTGCCGAACGCACCAAGGCCGCAGACCTTAGCAAGGCGAAGTAGAATACTCCTTCGCTAATTCTCTGCACCAGGGGGCCCTTCTGAGCAACTGCAGCGCTTCATCCGTATCCCGTAAGACTCATCCACGCAGCTTCAATTCTTTTCTCGCCTGCGTTTTGTTCTTGTTCTTTACACTTGGATCCTTCGCGCCGCTTCATGCGCAGCAGCGCTGGACTGAAGCGCAGGCTAACGATTGGTACGCGAAACAGCCTTGGCCTGTGGGTGCAGATTTTCTTCCCTCCACGGCAATCAACGAACTCGAAATGTGGCAGGCCGACACATTCGATCCCTCCACCATTGACCGCGAACTGGGATGGGCCGAAGGCATCGGCATGAACACCATGCGCGTGTTCCTGCACAACCTTCTCTGGGACCAGGATCCGAAGGGCTTTCAACAACGCATCGACACGTTCCTCGCCATCGCGGCACGCCACCACATCCGCCCCGTGTTCGTCTTGTTCGACTCCTGTTGGGATCCCCACCCAAAGCTCGGGCCGCAGCATCCGCCTATTCCCGGTGTGCACAACTCCGGCTGGGTGCAGGCCCCCGGAGCCGACATTCTCGCCGACCCCGCCCAGTATCCGCGCCTTGAGAAATACGTCGAGGGTGTAGTCGGCGCCTTCGCCAACGACCCGCGCGTCCTCGCCTGGGATCTCTGGAACGAGCCCGACAACGGCAACGATTCCTCCTACATCAACGGAGAAAAGAAAAACAAAAACGAGATCATCGCAGAACTTCTGCCGCAGGTATTTGCGTGGGCGCGCTCTGCCCATCCCACGCAGCCACTCACCAGCGGCGTCTGGCACGGCGATTGGACCTCAACCGCTACGATGACTCCCATCGGCAAAATCCAGATCGACGAGTCCGACATCATCAGCTTCCACAATTACGGATGGCCTGAGGACTTTGAAGCCCACGTCAAGCTGCTCGAGCAATATCATCGCCCCATCATCTGCACGGAATACATGGCCCGTAACATCGGTAGCACCTTTGACACGATACTTCCTCTCGCGAAGCAGTATCACGTCGGAGCCATCAACTGGGGCCTGGTGGCCGGTAAGAGCCAGACGTGGATCCCCTGGGATTCCTGGCAGCGCCCCTACACAACAGAACAACCCGCGGTTTGGCAGCACGACATATTTCATCCCGATGGCAAGCCCTACCGCCAGCGCGAAGTAGAGATCATCCGCAGCCTCACAAGACCCGAGACCAGCGCGAAATAGGCAAATTTTCTGTTGTGTGCGGCGGCACGCAGCCCCTACATTGCTGGGTATGGATCTCAACAGCCGCCGCTCCTTCCTCAAGCAGGCAGCCACGCTCGCCGGCGCTTTCTCCATCAACAGCTTCTTTCAGCAGGCGCACGCCGCCGAGTTCGCCGCTGCGGGAGCGCGCATCGCGCACCTCAGTCCCGACGTTGCCGCGCAGGACGAGGACTACTGGAGCGTCATCCAGCGCGGATACTCCGTCAACCCCAACCTCATCGATCTCAACAACGGCGGAGTGTCTCCTTCACCCATCGTCGTCCAGCAGGCAGTCGAGCGCTACAATCAGCTCTCCAACGAGGGTCCGTCCTATTACATGTGGCGCATCCTCGACCAGGGCCGCGAGCCGCTGCGCGAAAAACTGGCGCAACTCGCCGGAACCAGGCCCGACGAAATCGCCATCAACCGCAACTCCACCGAGGCCCTCAACACCATCATCTACGGGCTGCCTTTGAAGAGCGGCGACGAAGTCATCGGCACCAAGCAGGACTACCCCAACATGATTCAGGCCTACCGCCAGCGCGCCATGCGCGAGGGCATTGTCTACAAGCAAATCAGCTTCGACTTTCCGATTGAAGACGACGACCAGATCGTTCGCGCCTACGAGCAGGCCATCACGCCGCGCACAAAGCTCATCCACGTCACCCACATGATCAACTGGGTCGGCCAGACCATGCCCGTGGCAAAGATCGCCGACATGGCGCACTCCCACAACATCGAAGTGCTGGCCGACGGCGCGCATTCCTTTGGCCTCATCGACTTCAAGGTCACCGACCTGCACTGCGACTACTTCGGCACCAGCCTGCACAAGTTTCTCTCCGCGCCCATCGGCACCGGCATGATGTGGGTGCAGCAGGACAAGATCGAGAAGCTCTGGCCGCTCACCTGCAACTCCAACCCGCACAGCGCCGACATCCGCAAATTCGAAACCCTCGGCACGCGCAGCTTCCCCATCGAGCAGGGCATCGGCGAAGCCATCAATTTTCACGAAGGCATCGGCTCGGCTCGCAAAGAGGAGCGCAT
>NZ_JBARMD010000520.1:0-8595 GCF_049802275.1 Occallatibacter sp.
GGTCCCTCATGTGCTAATTTCAAACTTGGTGGCTGCTCATCTGATCTCCATATTTCAAGAGGAATATCGTGTTCTGCGCCCGCGAGCGCCGATGCCTCCGTTTGCCGTGCGCTTCCGCCGCTTCACATCGCTGAACACAACCATCCGCCTGCGCGAAGGTAAAATCTTCGTCAGCCTCTCCGATCTCATCGAAGGCGCTCCCGAGAATGTCATCCGCGCCATTGCTCATATTCTTCTCGCCAAACTCTACAAGAAGCCCATCGATCCGGCGCACAACGTGCGCTTCAAACGCTTCACGACCAGCGCGGCCGTGACACGCCAGACTGAACTGATCCGCCACGCGCGCGGAAGCAAGCGTTACTCCGGCCCGCAGGGCCACTTCTACAACCTCGAAGAAGTCTTCGACGCTCTCAATTCGCGTTTCTTCAACGGACTTCTCGGCCGCCCCGAACTCACCTGGAGCGAGGGCATGGCCAAGCGTTCGCTCGGCCACTACGACGCCGCCCACAATACCATCGTCGTCAGCCGCGTCTTCGATCGCCCATCAAGTCCGCGTTACGCCATCGAGTACCTGCTCTACCACGAGATGCTTCATCTCAAGCATCCCGTCAGGATGCGCGGTCTCCGCCGCTGCGTCCACTCCCGCGAATTCAAAGCCGACGAAGCGCTCTTCCCCGAACTCCGCCAGGCCCTCGCCTTCATCAAGCGCCTGTAGGCCATCCGCTCCCGTCATCAACTCGATCCCGCGCGTTAGAATTCTTCGCGATGATCTCCAACCGATTTCAGGGAGCCCAAATGACTGCGCAGTCTTTCGCTCAATCCTCTGCCATCACCCGCCGCAAATTCATCCAGTCCGCCGCTGTAGCCGCCGCATTCTCCGCCAGCCCGTTCGCCCGCGCACGCCGCGTTCCGGCGCACGAGCGCATCACCATCGGCGTCATCGGCTGGGGCATGATGGGCCCCGCTAATACCAAATCTTTCCTCAGCTTTGACGATTGCCAGGTCATCGCCGCCTGCGATATCGAGAAGAATCACCTGCAAACTGCGGTCGACACCGTCAACACCCACTACGGTAACAAGGATTGCGCTGCTCTCCACGATTACCGCGAGATGATCGCGCGCGATGACATCGACGCCATCATGATTGCGATCCCCGATCACTGGCACGCCATCGTCGCCACTGAAGCCGCCGCGCGCAAAAAAGACATCTACGGTGAGAAGCCACTTGCCCGCACCATCGCCGAGCAGCAGGCAATCGTTCGCGCCGTGCATCAGAACAACATCATCTGGCAGACAGGTTCATGGCAGCGCTCGCTCCCGCAATTCCGCAAAGCGGCCGAGATCGTTCGCAACGGACTCATCGGCAACGTCACTCATGTCGAAGTCGGGCTGCCTGGCGCACCCCACGACTTTCCCAACACCGTGCCCGCGCTGCTCAGCAAGCTCTCAGCACTCCCTGACAAGATCAAAGACCCATGGCAGATTCTGCCCGGCACGCCGGCCTGGGATCTCTCCGTCACGCAGCCGCCGCCTGATCTCGATTACGACACGTGGATCGGCCCCTCAAAGATGGAGCCCTACATCGACGCCCGCGTCTATCAGAACTGGCGCTGGAACTACAACACCGGCGGCGGCCAACTTCTCGACTGGATCGGACACCACGGCGACATCGCGCACTGGGGATTGGGCTTCGATCTTACCGGCCCCTCCGAGGTTCAAGGCTTTGGCGAATTTCCACCAGTCAACGCCGTCTGGAACGTCGCTCTGAAGTACACCGTCGAGTGCACCTATCGCAAGGAAGTGACCGGCTACTCAAATGACGTCTCGCTCACCATCGGCGGAGGCTCTCCGGCCATCAGCATGGGAACGAAATGGATCGGCAGCGATGGTTGGGTCTGGGTCGACCGCAGCGGCTTCGACGCATCCAACCCCGAGTGGGTCAAGATGGATTCCCTGCCCGATGCTCAGCGCAAAATTCCGCTCTACGTATCGTCCGAACATCGCCGTAATTTCCTCGATTGCGTCAAATCGCGCAAGCCCACCATTACACCAGTCGACGTTGCGCATCACTCCATCATTCCCGGTCACCTCGGACTCATCTCCATGCTCGTGGGCCGCAAACTTCACTGGGATGTGAAACAGGAGAAGATCCTCAACGACCCCGAAGCCACCGCCCTCATGTCGCGTCAATATCGCGCGCCCTACAAGCTCGCGTAAACGAGGAGGGCCCACGGGGCCACTCCTTGAGGAATTTGCGTCCTGCCCCAATCGTAGAAGCTATCAAAATGTTCGCCGCCCCGGCCTGCGAATCATCGGCTTTCAGATTCCAATTGCTCCACTAATACTGCATAAAACTTCCGCAATCGACTCATACCGGACGGCTTCCGCTCTTAGGCATCGCAATAAAAAACGAGGAGGCGTCCCTATCATCAACAAAGCGAAACTCTTCCATCAATCCGGGGTCTGTGCAAGAGGAGGGTTCGGGCTCCTGCAGGCAGATTTTTCCTCGCTCTATCACAAATCAGCACAGACCGGAAGATTCCCTTCCTGCCGAGGAACTGGGACAATTAAGGCGAGACTTCAAAAAGGCTGAAGGACGATTGAGCAAGTTTCGTTCCGATTCTTCGAGAAGAGCGAGCGCGAAACATGCCCTGTTCCATTACCCAATCTGATTTTGTCCTCAGATTGCGCCCAAGAACCAGAGGCATCGTTGTCTATATGTTTCAGAGTCTTGAACTGCACAACCAAAGGAAGGACTTGAACGATTGATGATGAGCAACCAGCGCGCGCGTCGCGTACTCGTCCTCGATGACGAGCAGGTAATTGCAAATACCCTCGCCCTCATTCTCAACCGCAGCGGTTTTGAAGCGAGCGCTGAATATACCGCCGAGGCCGCAATCCAAAATGCCTGCGAACACTCGCCCGACATTCTCATCAGCGACGTCATCCTGGACGGGGCAACCGGCATTGATGCGGCCATCCGCATCTCGGAGATCGCTCCGCATTGCCGCGTCATTCTGTTTTCGGGCCAGGCGGTTACCGCCGACCTGCTCGAACACGCCCAGGCCAGCGGACATCGCTTCGAATTGCTGGTGAAGCCGGTACACCCGCGCACGCTCCTCGATCGTCTCAATCAGATCAACTAGACGCGGATAACTCTCAACGCGTCGTTCAATCGACACAGAAATCACGTCGCAGAAACGCGCGGCACTCTTGCGTTCGATGATTGTTGCCAAAAACTGATGAAGCGGAATTCAGGCGGTCGAGTTCGTCGTCTCCGCGTCCGCGGGAAAGAACACTGAAAACACAGTCCAGCTCTTGCCGGGAACAACGCTGCTGCGCAGCCGGATGCTCCCATCATGTTTCCGCAGGATATTCGAGCTGACCCAAAGACCCAGCCCAGTCCCCACGTCCCGCTTGGTGGTGAAGAATGGTTCGAAAAGCTTCTTCCTGACATCGGGAGCGATACCGGGGCCATTGTCACAAACCGTCAAACGCACGCCGGCTCTCTTGTGCTCCTTGTACTCATACGCGGAAGCCAGCCGAATCAAAATACGTCCCCGATCGCCGACCGCGTCGATGCTGTTGTTCAGCAGGTTGGCAAAGAGCTGCCTGATCTCGCCGGGAATTCCCATCAGCGTCGGGTTCTCCCGAATATCGGTCTCGATCGAAACCTGCTTGTTGCGCGCTCTTGCCGAGAAAACTGAGACCAGCGGCGTGATCAATTCCCCGAGCGTCAGCAGACGCGCACCCTTGTTCTCGCGGTAGAAGCCCAGCGTCTGTTTTGTCAGCAGCGCCATGCGGGCCAGTTCCTGCTGCGCCTGCTCCAGGAAGATCTTCCCTTCCCCATTCCCCATACATCCCTGCGCCAGGAAAACGAGATTCGTTACAGCCTCCAGCGGATTGTTGATCTCATGCGCAATCGTCGCCGCCAGCTTCCCGACTGTGGCCAGCCGTTCCGACGTGTGCAACGCCTTCTCGATCTTCTTCTGTTGTGAGATGTCCCGCGAAATGCTCGCCACGCCTACGATTTCTTCGTGGTCGCTAAACACCGGCGATAAAGTCAGCGACACATCGATGCGTTCGCCGTCTTTTGTCAATCGTGCCGTCTCGAAGTGCTCCGTTCTTTCTCCCCGTGCGACCGCCGACATAATCCGGTCTTCGTCCGGGAATAACTCCGCCGGGATGATATTCCTGATCGATCTCCCAATCATTTCCTCGGCTTTGTGACCAAACATCCGTTCCGCGCAGGGATTCCAGCTCGTCACCACTCCGTTCAAATCCTTGCCGATAATCGCATCGTCGGAGGATTCTACGATCGCTGCGAGTCGCTGCGAAGCATCCAGTGCGGTTTGCAACCGTGCCTGACTCTCTTCGATTTGCTGCCTGATCTCGAACTCGCCGCTGATATCTGTATTCGTGCCGAACCAGCGAGTAATTCTGCCGCCTGCATCTCGCATCGGAACCGCGCGTGTCAGAAATGGCTTGTACTCCCCGTCTTTGCCCCGCAATGGAATTACCATCTCAAACGCTTCGCCCGATCCCAGGCAGCGCTTCCACTTTTCAAGGACCACCGGCAGGAATTTGGAGTCGTGCACCGATTGCCAACCCCAACCGCAGTTCTGTTCCGCAGTGGTGCCCGTGTAGTTGTACCAGCGTTCATTGAACCAGCGTATATATCCGTCCGGATCCGCCATCCATACCAGGTGCGGCATGGCATTCGCCATGCTCCGAAATTCTTCTTCCCGCTCGGCCAATGATTCTTCTCGCCGCTTCTGATTCGTAATGTCGCTGACGACGCCGAAAAATCGTGATGTTCCCAGCATTCGGCGCCCCTTCGCGTAATGGTGGCGCAGACCTAGTTTCGGATGTTCATAGCGATACTCGAGATCCAGGAACCCCGTGCGTTGACATTCCGCCATTGCCAGCTTCATGCGCGGCCAGTCGCCAGGAAAGATTCGTGACGACCATGTGCGATAAATTTCTTCACCCGGCGCCTCGGGATCGGTGCCGTACATCCGATGCATCTCCATCGAAAGCGTCCGCGTATTCTCCACCGGATCCCACTCCCACGTGCCAATCTGAGCTGCCTCCTGCGCCAGGCGAAGGCGCTCCTCGCTCAATTCCACCGCGCGGCGGTTCAACACACGATCGGTTAAGTCGACGGCGAGCACAAATATTCCATCGACTTGCCCGGTTGAACCACACGTCGGCTGAAACATGAAATCGAAAAACCGGTCCTCGACGATCCCAGTACCTGGCGTCTGGACCCTGACTTTGCAATCGCTGGCGCGATACGGCTCGCCTGTTCGGTAGATCCGGTCGAGGATTTCGAGGATCCCGGAATTTCCAAGCTCTGGCAGGGACTCCGGAATTGATAGCCCAAGGAGTTCGCCAGACCTGGAACGGCCGAACGCACGCGCGTAGAGATCATTCACATAAGAAAACCGATGTTTCGGACCGCTCAGAAACGCGATGGCAGTCGGAGCCTGCGCCAATAGCTGCTTCAAGCGAACGCCGTTCGCCTCACCTGCACCGGCGAGGTTGTCTGCGCTGTTCAGTCTCTCATCCTGTGAAATCGTCATCGGGCCCGCGCTCCAGAAAAGGTTTCCTCGCGCGGCACTTCACTCCCACGCAATTTCAAGTCGAATGTTCAAGATTGATCGATGACCATGACTCGCGATCAGTCTCAGCCGAGGCAGAAGTCGCGCCTGCGGGAGACTCCAGGAAGCAATATCTTGCGAAACATAAACCTAGAGGTAGTACAGATAGAGATGCAGTACACCCTTCAGCGATTAGAGGACAGATGTGCTCTTCTGGTTGTCCGGGAAAAGGCCGCACAGGCCATGCAAATCGATCAGGCGGCTTTCGACAACCGTTCGCGAGCCCTACCCGGATCGCTCAGCGGACGGCGCGCAGCCCACCACATCAGGCCCGCCCCCACCAGAACAGACCCCAGGCTGGCCAACTGCGCATTCGAAAGCCCCGAGAGGATTTTGGGATTGCGACGAATGAACTCCACCAGGAAGCGGGCAATTCCGCTCAGCACCAGGTATTCACCCACGAGTGCGCCGGTCCCGTGTTTCTTGCCGCCCCTCCACCACAGGTACCAGCCAATCAGCAGACCCATTCCCAGCTCATACAGCGGAGTGGGATGAACGCGAACACCCGGCGGCGTCGGCTCGATCCCATTGGGAAAGCTCATCCCCCACGGCAGCTTCGTCTCAATCCCATAACAACCGTCGCCGGAAAGAAAACAACCGATCCTTCCGATGCCGTATCCGATCGCGGCCGCCGGCGCAGCCAGATCCAGCGTTCGCAATCCCCCGATCTTCGCCCACCATCCCTGAAACACGAGCGCCGAGATCCCGAACAGCATCCCGCCAAACCATGCAAACCCGGCCGTATCCCAGAGCACACGCCAGCCCATCTCTCGAAATTCGCTTGGCGTATCAATCACATGCCACAATTTGGCTCCCACAATCCCGGCCAGTACAGCAATGGCCACCATCCCCACGGCATCGGCATCGATTTTGGACCGCTTGAAGCCACGGTCCATCACGAAAGCCGCCGCCACCGCGGCCAGCCACAACATCAGGCCGAAAGTGGGAATCTCGGGATGCCAGAAATGCAGATTGAGGTGGATATACGGAATCATTCTCTTTTAGTATAGACGGCCCACGGATAATAACCGGTCTCGAACTTCCGGTTGAGTGCCCGTCGAATTTCCCCGGATTTTTCACAGGTTGCGATCCGGAGCCCGGTCTTCTCGCGCGATACTGGTTCCATGGCCACCATCACTTACCAGGGACTTGAGGTTCTCTATACGCGTCAACAGATAGCCGACCGCGTCGCGGAGATGGGCGCGCAAATTACCCGCGACCTCAACGATGAGAAACTCGTGATGGTAGGCGTTTTGAAGGGCGCGGCAATTTTCCTGGCCGACCTCGCCCGCTCTGTGCGGGTTGACACCACATTCGACTTCGTCGCCGTATCCAGCTATGGCAAAGGACAGCGCTCCTCCGGCGCCGTCAAGCTCATCAAGGACCTCGACGAACCCATTGAAGGCAAGAATGTCCTCATCGTTGAAGACATCCTGGACACCGGCCTGACGCTTGCTTACCTGCGCAAGATATTTCTGCAGCACAAGCCCAAAACCCTGCGCATCGCCGCCCTGCTCGATAAGCCCTCGCGCCGCATCGAAAAGATAGATGCCGACTATACCGGATTCTCTATACCAAACTTATTCGTAATCGGATATGGAATGGATTATGCCGAGCGCTATCGCAACTTACCCGACATCTGCCTCATGGCCCCGGACCACCCCGAGTAGGCCTATACACCCAAAACTCTCAGCTGGACGAAATCGCCGACTCGCGAATGGGCCTGGTTGCCCCGGGTCTCGTTTGTAAGTGTTGGGAGACGATGGATCTCAGCCAGCCAAATTGCCGACGATTAATGGAATTACTCTGATGACCGACGAGCGCGAAATTCTTCGCGGTGCCTATCGCGATTTCAATGCCCGTAACATTGAGGCGGTACTCTCACACATGCACCCCCAGGTTGAATGGGCGAACGGTATGGAAGGCGGTCACGTCCATGGAAAAGATGAGGTTCGCGCCTACTGGACACGCCAGTTCACCACCCTTAATCCTCAGGTGGATCCGGTCAATATCGAGCCGGGAAACGACGGCAGTTGGGTCGTCCGGGTGCACCAGGTTGTCCACGACCAGAAGGGCAACCTCCTGCTCGACACCACCGTCTACCATACGTACCAATTTCGCGAGGGACTGATCGTTCGCATGGACATAACCCAGGAAGCAACGCAGGCTGCCAATCACCCATGAGAAAATCCGCGGTCCCTTTGGTTATTCCTGTATATCGGATGTCACTGGCCCGCGAATAATCCAGGGGCTATACTCAACAGCCGGAATGAAAGAACAAGCCGACCACCTTCAGAGCGGCGCAGAAAGAAGGAGCAAGAAAATGCCAGCCATTACCCCGATCCGGGATGAAGATCTTGAGTTCGATCACGGAACCTTTGATTCAGCCGCATTCGCCAAACAGGCCCTCGCTTCCTGGCAATCTCTTGCACAAGTCATTGACCATACCCTGTTGAAGCCCGAGGCCACACGCGAACAGGTCGAAAGTCTCTGCGACGAGGCCATCCGGTATCGATTCGCCTGCGCCATGGTGAACCCCATGTGGGTTCCCACTGCGGTCGAGATTCTCTCCGGCACCGGCGTCCCTGTTGGCGTCGTCATCGGGTTTCCCTTCGGCGCATCGCTCACCTCGACACTCCGCCAGGAAGCTGCCGCCCTGGCGCGACTCGGCGCCAAAGAACTCGACATGGTCATTCCCATCGGCCATCTCAAGAGCGGCAACCATCACGCTGTGCACCACACCATTCATGCAGCCGCAACCGTCGCGCATCATAACGGCGCACTCCTCAAAGTCATCCTGGAGACCACCCTGCTCACCGTCGAAGAAAAACTGCGCGGCGCGGAACTCGCGATTCAGGCCGGCGCCGACTTCATCAAGACATCCACTGGATTCGCTGGCGGCGGCGCCACCGCAGCCGACGTGGCCCTGATG
>NZ_JBARMD010000521.1:0-2248 GCF_049802275.1 Occallatibacter sp.
GGCATCTACACCGGCGCAGCAGCCACGGCCGTCACCGATCGCTTCCAACGCTCGCAGGACACGCTTTACTCCCTCGCAGCCGACACCGGCGGCAAGGCACTGCTCGACACCAACGACCTCGATCGCGGCATTCTCCAGGCGCAGGATGCAATCTCCGATTACTACATCCTCGGCTACTACACCACAAATCCTGCCCGCAACGGCCGCTTCCGCCGCGTAAAGATCGCGCTCAACGAGAACCTCGAAGCCAAGCTCGATTATCGCCAGGGATATTACGCCGACAAGGAATTCAGCAAATTCACCGCCGTCGACAAAGAGCGCCAACTCGAAGACGCGCTGATGCTCGAAGATCCCGTCACCGACCTCTCGATCGCGATGGAGATCGATCATTTCCAGCTGAATCGTGCCGAATACTTCGTGCCCATCATCGTCAAGATTCCTGGCCGCGAGCTTGCCTTGGCTAAGCGTGGAGGTGCAGAGCATACGCTCATCGACTTCGTTGGCGAAATCAAAGACGTGGTCGGTGGCACCACCGTGTCGAACGTCCGCGACTTCGTCAACATCAAGCTCTCCGACGCCACCGCGGCCGAGCTCGCGCATCGTCCCATCGAATACGACACCGGCTTTACGCTCCTCCCCGGCAAGTACATGATCAAGTTCCTCGCGCGCGATGACGAAACCGGCCGCATAGGAACCTATCAGACCACCTTCGTGATTCCAAACCTCAACAAGGAAGTTAAACGCATTCCCATCAGTTCGGTTGTTCTCAGCAGCCAGCGCGTCGAATTGAAGGACGCAATTTACGATGCGGCCAAGTCAAAAGATCGCGCCAAAGACGATGCCGTAAACCCCCTGGTGCAAGACGGCAAAAAGCTGGTCCCGAGCGTAACCCGCGTTTTCAACCAGAATCGCGACATCTACGTTTACCTGCAGGCATACAAACCGCCTGCCGTCGCGCCATCGACCGGCACGCCAGCCGCCCCATCGCCGCCCGCGCAGCCGCTAATGGCGTTCGTAACTCTCTATACCAATGGCGCTGAAGCATTCAAAACGCAACCCATCGCCGTCCCTCCCAATCCTTCAACACGTCTCGGCGTGACGCCGCTCAATTTCAATCTGAGTGCCGCGAATCTCAAGCCCGGTCAGTACGAGTGCCAGGTCACAGTGCTCGATCCATCCACTGAAAAGGCCGCATTCTGGCGAGCACCGATCGTGATCGCGCAATAGCCAGGCCTGTTTCGGACCTCTTTACTCTTGTGACATAAGTCGCTGCACTTTCTCTGCGAAGCCATTAATTTTGGCTTACGAGAGAAACGTCCATGGTCACCCAGCCCGCCCAACCACAGCCGATCCCAGCACGCAAAAAATCCCTGATCCGCCGCTTCGCCCCAGACCGCTCCCAGCGCACACGACATATCGTGCAGGCCCTATTTCTGGTCGTGAATGCCTGGCTCGGTCTCCAGTTCTACCTTTGGGCGCGCTACTACGAGCGCGGCGGCGTCGGACCCAGCGTTCCGCGGCCCGCCGGCGTCGAAGGCTGGCTCCCCATCGCCGGGTTGATGAACACGAAGTACTTTCTTCTTACTGGCCATGTGCCGCAAATTCACCCTGCCGCCATGTTTCTCTTCATTGGCTTCATGCTGATGAGCCTTCTGCTGAAAAAGGCTTTCTGCTCCTGGCTCTGCCCCGTCGGTACATTCTCAGAATTTCTCTGGAAGATCGGTCGCCGCATCTTCGGTCGCAACCTCCGCCTGCCGCGCTGGTTCGACATCTCGCTGCGTAGTCTGAAGTATGTGCTCCTCGGCCTCTTCGTAGCAGTCATCGGCGCCATGTCTGCCGAGGCGCTCGAAGATTTCATGGCGACGCCTTACGGCCTCGTTGCCGACGTCAAGATGCTGAACTTCTTCCGCGACATCGGGATTACCGCAGCCGTCGTCATAGCCTTGCTCGTGCTTCTTTCCATGCTGGTGCAGAACTTCTGGTGCCGCTATCTATGCCCATACGGCGCGCTCATGGGATTGGCTTCCCTGCTAAGCCCGGTTAAAATACGACGCGATCCAGACGCCTGCGTTGATTGCGGAAAATGTGCCAGGGCATGTCCTGCCGGCCTCGCCGTCGACAAGCTGGTCCAGATTCGCTCTGTCGAGTGCACGGCTTGCATGGAGTGCGTGGCAGCTTGCTCCGCGCTGGATGCCCTGCAATTCGCGCTCCCACCGCGCCCCGCCGCTGCACCGGCAGAACGCTGGCG
>NZ_JBARMD010000522.1:0-2117 GCF_049802275.1 Occallatibacter sp.
TGCAAAAGGTCTGACGCGGTCGCGATTGGCCGAAGGGACAGGTTGATTGCTTCTCGGCTACCACGACGACCCGCGGCATCAGCGGAACGCGCTACCTTACCTTCCCGGCAAGGGCACCGGGAGACACCATGTGCAGGGAGTTGATGCGTGGTGAAGGTTTTGTTGACGAGCGTTCGCGGTGAAATCTTCTGATGGGAAATACCCCCGGAACAGGTCATGGGAGACCCGTTCCGGGGTGTGAGGTTACTTGTTCTTCGGCGCGGCCGGCTTCTTGGCGTGTGCCTGGGCCTTCTCGCTGAGAAGGGTTTCTGCATCGTGCGCATTGAAGGGATAGAGTTGCACCGACTGCTGACCAGTGTTGGCCAGGGTGATGTCGACGCGACGGTTTTGGGCCAGATAGATGACGGTGAGATTGCGCATGATTTTCGCTCTCTCTTCATCCGTCAGCTCAGGATTGGTCTGGACAAGCTGCTTTACATCATCCTTCGAGAGCGGATGCTCGTCGCCCATCGCTTGCGTATCGATGGATCCCTCGGGAACACCCTGGTCGATCAGGAAATGCTTAACGGTGCCGACGCGGCGTTCTGAAAGCGCCTTGTTGTACTCGGCTCCGCCGCGTGGATCCGCGTGGCCGGTGAGGGTCAGACGCGCATCCGGCTTAACCTGCAGGTAGTTCTTGAAGTCCGTTGCCAAGGTGGTGAGAATCTGCTCCTGGCTTGCTGCCAAGCCCTTATCTGGACGCTTCTCATTCGGCAGGGCGGTCGGGAAGAAGACGCTGTGCAGCAGGAGACTCGGCGGCGGAGGCGGCGGAGGCGGGGGCGGAGGCGCCTGAATGGTGACGGTGGCGTTAGCCGTCGCAGTGTGCCCCTTGTCATCGGATACGGTGCAGGTGATCTGCGCCGGACCGGTGGAAGCGCCCGTTGAAGAGTACGTCGCCGAGGTTCCGCTGCCGCTGATGGTGCCACTCGAAGCCTCGTAGCTATAGGTGAGCGGACGGTTCTGTGGGCTGACGCCTTGTGCCGTGATGGTCGACGAATCACCCGGCCTGAGATCAGTTGGATTCGCTGAGCAACTGAGGGTTGGCGGCTCAAACTGCTTGACGGTGTAAGTTGCCGAGCAGCCGGCGACCTGCCAGGGCTTTTCGCCTTCCTTGCCAGGCTTTCCTTCTTTCAGGTTGGCCGTCGCTGTGTAGGATCCGGGATTCAAGGCAGAGGTGTTGACGGTCGCCGTCGATCCGTTGCCGGTAACGCCGTCGCCGCTCCACGTATACAACGTGTTCAATTTCGGATTGAGACCTTCTGCATTGGCAGTCACAGTGACCGGCTCGCCGGGGTAGACCTGAGAGGGCGAGGCCGAACACGAGGCGGTGGGAGGAACCGGAGGCTTGCCACCAAAGTTATATCCGAAACCCGCAATCGCACCGTTTGTGATGGTGTCATATACGAATTGTTTCGTGGTGGGCTGGTAGTTCACATCCAGATAGCGCCATCCGAACGCCAGTCCGAACTTGGGGGTGAAGTTGACATTCATCAGGGCCACCATCTGGTAGTCCAAGTTGGCTCCGCCAGCGCCGGCATCTCCTGCCAGGGTCACGGAGGCCTTCTCACCAAAGGGCAGTATGAATCTGCCGCCGCCGAGACCGTCGACCCACTGGGTGGATCGCGAAGTACCGAGACCTGAGGGCTCCAGAGTGTTGTTCAGGCTCAAGTACCAATAGCGAATTCCGCCGAGGGCATCGAACTTCAGGTGATCGCTGTCAAGGAGCCTGAACCCCACCTTCGGCGTAAGGATCGACTGTGTCAGATCAGTTCTGAGCGTTGTCTGTGTAAAGTCGTTGATGGGGATCCCGTTGTCGACGCCGAGTTTCATCCACAAGAAGTCCACCGGCATCACGAAGCGGCCTCTATCGGCCTCGACTGCGATTGGGATGATCCCTTTCAGGGTATGAAAGACATCGCTGAACGGAACATGGATGCTGGCATTATGGCCCAGTGCTCCAACGGTTCCGTGCAATCCGGGAAACCAACCATAAATCGAGATCCCGACTCGCCAATCGCCTCCCGTGCTTCCGGTCGGGTATTGAGACACAGGACCGGGCCCCTGGGCTGGCGTTGGCT
>NZ_JBARMD010000523.1:0-38364 GCF_049802275.1 Occallatibacter sp.
AGGCCCGCGCGCTCGATCAGCTGGAACCGGCCATCGCGCGGGCCATCGACGCCATCACTCCCCAAAACGCGCAGGCCTTCTTCCGACACTGCGGTTATGGAGTACAGTAATTATGAAAATGCTCTAGCTTGATTCTGCTCTAAAGGATCGCGATAAGGGTGTATCTACAGTCTGTTCGGGGCGGAAGCCCGGCAAATCTGATAACTCCGGCAAGATGCAGCACACTTACTTCTCTTTTCGTGAGTTGGCGCGGTCCGATTGCATCTTCCCTTTGCCTTCGGCGGCCCGGGCGCTCCAAGAGGAAATAGAACGGAACGAAGCGCTGGATGACGCTAGAGTCCTCTCGAGTAGGTATGCGCCGAGCCGGGCCACGCTCTCCCGGGAAGACTAAATCTGCTCTGCCGGCGCTGAAAGCACGTTGATCTCAATTTTCTGCACACCCAGGCGTGGATGTTTCGCTGTGAGTCGCAGAACGCCGGGCTCCTCACCTGCGCGAACCCATACGGCGCCCGTTCCTCCGATAAGCGAGAACGGATTGTCGCCAATCAGCTTTCCTGGGCCCTCCAGCGTAAAGGTGATCGGATCATTCGCATAGGTGCGCATGGCGCCGAACTCATCGGTTACGCGAAAGACGACACGGGTTGTGTCAGCTCCGTCTGCGTGGAGTTCCCGATCGTCTGGAACGAGCGCGAACTTTTCGTCGACGCCCCTGCCTGAGAGCGACTTGGAGATAACCTGCTTACCGTTGATGAAACCGTCTGCCCGCAAGTCTCCCCAGAATGCGCCAAGCTTCTTCATGTCGATCTTGTTCACTTCGAGGACGAAAGGCGGGTACTTGAGGTGTTCGAATTCCGTGCGATCCGGATCGATCTCGGCGACAAGAACCCAGGGCTTCGCAGGGTCGGAGTTGGCGCGGGCGAAGACCTTGATGTGATCGCAGTTAGAGCAAAAGACAGCCTTGGTGAATCCGACGGACTCGTCACCACGCGCCCAGTGGAATGCAGGCTCGAGCACGACCTCTTCTGATGGGTCGCATTGCGATTTGTAAAAGCCGGCGGCAGGTTTCGGTTCGCGGAAAATGTCGGTGACCCCGTGATAGCAGATGCGGTCGCCGGCGCCAAAGTTGGAGTGGGTGTTGTAGTCGAATGCGCACCAGCCGATACCGCCCGCATATTGAGGGTTCGAAGCAAGCTGATTGTGTATGCGAGCGTGACGCAGGGTGTGCTCGCGCTGGCGCTCATCGTCATCGGTGGTCTTGGTTGGGAATGTGTGGCCGACGAACTCGGTGTTTAGATAGCGCGGATGATTTGGCGGCTTCAGGGGAAAGCCGAAGTCGTTCATGGTAAAGACATCTTCGAGGAATTCTGACTCCTGGAAGTAGCGGATGCCTCCGGTTTGGCGCGAGTCGTCGAGGGCGTGCGCAAGCGCGTTAGTGCGCGTGTAGAAGTCGTGGTCGTCGAGCGACTCATTGATGCGGACTCCCCAGAGGATGATGGAGGGGTGGTTCCAGTCGCGGCGAATCATGCGACCGACGTTGTCGATCGCCACCTGCTTCCATTTTTCGTCGCCGATATGCTGCCAGCCGGGAATCTCCTCAAGCACCAGCAGGCCGATTTCGTCGCACCGATCGAGGAAATGGCGGGACTGAGGATAGTGGGATGTGCGAACGATGTTGCAATGGAGCTGCTTGCGCAGGATATCGGCATCCTGGCACTGGACGCGCGCCGGCATAGCCTGACCAACAAACGGAAATGTCTGATGGCGGTCGAGTCCGCGCAGCTTGATGATCTTGCCATTCAGAGAGAATCCATGGTCGGTGAACGTCGCCTCGCGGAAGCCTACGCGCCGCGTGTCCTGGTCGATAACCTGGCCGGCCCTGGATAGACGCACGTGGACCGTATAGAGGCGGGGCTGATCGAGATTCCAGAGTTGTATATCCCCGAGATGCATGAGCGATACGGTATAGCGGACGGGATCTTTGGCCGTTTCGACAGTGGTGTATGCGGGGGCGTCGGTGTAGGGATCGAGCGGGGTCGGTGGATTGGAAGAGTCGACTGCGGAGGATGGCTGCTGAATAGTGCGGCTTGCTTTCGCAATTATCTTGTCTCCATCGCGTAACTCCGCTTCGAGCGAGATGGAGCCGCCTGCCGCGAAATCGCCCGCGAGGAAGCAATTAACATTGAGCGACGGATTGCCGGTCATGACATCTTTGGGTTGGGCAAAGACGTTGTCGATGTAGAGTTGGGGAACGACGCGAAGAGAAACTTCGCGGTAAATTCCTCCGAATGTCATGTAGTCGATTTCGTATCCAAAGGGCGGAATGTCGCTTCGTTCGGTTGAATCCAGCTGCACAGTTAAAACGTTTTCATTTTGAGGACGCAGGTGCTTTGTGAGTTCGAAAGAGAAGGGTGTAAAGCCACCCTTGTATTCGCCGAGAAGAACGCCGTTGATCCAGACGGTGGAAGCGGTCATGGCGCCTTCAAAATCCACGAAGACACGCTTGCCTGTCGCTCCTTGAGGCATTTTGAACCGTCGCCGATAGGTGGAGACGAATTCGTAATCCTTGTCGTCGAAGTTGTGCCAGGGCAATGCAATATTCGTGTGAGGGATGATGATTGGTTCAAACTTCGAATCGTCGAATCCGATTGCTTCGGCGCCAGCCACTTTTGACGGGCTGTAGCGCCAGTTCCGATTCATAGGGAGAATCACTCTCCCGGATGCAATCTGCTCTTCGGCAAGTGCGCTAGAACCGGACAATGCGGTAGAGGCCAACACTGCGCCTGCAGTCTTGAT
This sequence comes from Occallatibacter sp., assembly GCF_049802275.1. Classification (NCBI taxonomy): domain Bacteria; kingdom Pseudomonadati; phylum Acidobacteriota; class Terriglobia; order Terriglobales; family Acidobacteriaceae; genus Occallatibacter; species Occallatibacter sp. Next base: position 2,794 of record NZ_JBARMD010000523.1, read on the forward strand.
AAAGTCGCGTCTGATCAATGGATGACTCCCTTCCTAAATGACGCCTTTGACAATAAAAAAGCCCTGTCATAACCCATGGGAACTATAGCAGCCGGAGGCGGCAACACGGCATGTAAATTCGGATTCGAAAAGCATGGGCAACTTGTTCATTATCAATCGTATCGGGCGTGTCTATTTGAAGCTCACGCCGACGGATCAGCGGTACAAAACAAAATCGACAAACTTAGGAAATCCATGTGGAGAGTGCGGTGCCGAGTTGCTGCAAAGAGACGGTATCCGAGTGGCGTGCTATGGCGAATTCCGGCGGGGCAACGATGTAAGCCTGGGAGATGCTTTCGGCGAGGCATACGCAGACAGTGGAATGCTGATATTCCTCGTAGCGCTGCGCGGCGAGCCATACATAGAGCGCAAGCATTTCGGCGTCGGCAGCGCTGCCGGGCAGGTCATCGACTGAAGGCGCGGGGTTGACCTGGTCTGGGTTGTCGAAGACGGCCACGCCTGTGAATGGTTTTGGCTTGGCGCGAACGCCGAATTTCGCTGCTAGAAATGATGGCCGTGCACGGCGGAACGCCTCGGATGCTCCCCACTCTACAAAAGAATTGCCGAAGATGACGGCGCCGTTTCCGGTGAGGTAGAGCGAGCGCACGAATTCGCGTACTGCAGGATCGGCGGAGACTTCAGGAGGGCTCCAGGCAGTAACGTCCACCGTGCGCAGTCGATCGAAGACCGCATCTGCATCGCCAAGATCTTTGTGCATGGTATTCATCTCGCTGGAAAAGTTTTCGCGGTACAAGGCGAGGCGTTCATAACTCAGGAGAATCGAAGTCTGCGAACTCGAAGATTCCGGATAGCGCTCGAGGACTGCATCCACCGCGCTGCTTCCTGCATCGATCACCCACGTGTCCGCGGAAATTTCATCGTGAGCCGGATTTGCTGGAAGCGCTTTAGATGGATTGCTGTTCTCAAGGGGCATACCGGCAAGAAGGACTTCGAAAGGACCGAGAGCGTGTGCAGAGATGCCCATGTCCAAAGTGACTTGTTTGCCGATCCCTTGCCATCGATGCCAAATGGTCGCCGGGTTCACGGGAAGTGGCCGCGGAATATCGAGCAGGACGAGACGCTTCGCCGATGAGCTTCGGGACTGGAGTGCTTGCTGGTCGACAGTATCGAAGACAGCCTGCACCGCTCGCCGCCATTCGAGGAAGTAGGGCGAGCGCGCCAGTTCAGAGGAGTTCTGGATGGTCTGCTCTGTAGTGGAAAACTGCCAGTGACGAACGCCCATTTTTTCTTCGAGCTGGACCACGTCCTTGAAGAGCGCGGAAGACTGTTCGGCGCTCAAACTGTCTACATAAAGAAGCAGGCTCTGGACCGAACGCCGTTCATTGGGGAATAGATATTGCCACTTGTGCAATTGCTCGTTGACGAACGGAAGAAACGTGAGGGGCAGGCGTTTCAGCACGCCATTGTTCAAGGCGTTTTGAAGATTCTGCGATAACCCGTCTGCGGCTTTCATGTTTCTTTCCTGTGGACTGGCGCAGCTACCCGCTAAATTCCGCGAGCTTCGCGCCCTGGGATTCAATACCTTTGCAATTCAGAATTTCGGTGAGCGTGGGGCAAACATCGATGTGACGAATCGGGCGTTCGATGACTTGAGGCTTGTCGACAGCCGCTCCGAGCGCCATCATCCACGTGTCCCGTGTTGAGTCTTCATTGGCGCGATGATTGAAAAAGCCGTTGGTCGATGAGCCGTCGGGATCGCGACCGAATTCTGGCAGAATCAGCATCGTAGTCTTGCCGCGGTAATCGGGGTTCGACTCCACCTCCTGCCATAGTTGATAGGCAAGGCGGTCGGCAGTGCGAATGCCGGAAAGGTGCAGTGAGTACGAGCCGAAGTGCGCTGCTTCAACGTCAGAAAATACAACCGTAAGCACACTGGGCGCGAACTTGCGCATGACCTCGCGGGTCATGAAGAAGGTGAGATCGTCACCGGAGGTTGGACCGCCGCCGCGAACGAAATTGGCGATGGCGGTTTTTATGCTGCTCGCGACGCGCGGGTCAAGCTGATCAGCAGCGTCAAACACATTCCAACCGAGCCCTTCGAAGTTGCTGCCTTCCAACGCATTCTGCAACTCCGATTCGACCGTCACTCGGTCAGCCATGTTCGCAGTGCGGCCTGAGCGCAGCGCCTCTTCCACTGCGGTGAGCATGAGCTGCTTGGGAAACACGACGTTCGCACCGTATGCGGGCCCGTAGCCTGATGCTGAACTTGCGCCGATGAGGCTGGTGAGCGCCTTGTTGCTGGCCACCACCCATGTATCGCTTCGGTCAGCGCGCGTAGCTTTGCGAAACTGCTCGAAGACGGTGGGTGTGGTGGGCGCGAGCTTGCCCCAGTCGTCGACGCGCTGCCAGTTGCCCGTAAGGACGCTGGAGATTGCATTGAAATGAGCGGTTACGCCTTCGTTGCGCGCATGCGCGTAGAAAAGAGATCGAGGGAGGAGGTCTTGTGTGAGGTGAGGAATGTTCTCGAGTCCTTCGCGCGAAAAGGTCTCCGCTCGGCGGACACCGCCGATGACCACGAGAATGACTTTGTGCTCAGAGGCTGATGCTACGCGGACGGACTGGTCTGCGTGTGCCTTTGGCAAGACAAGCCCCGCGACAAGAAGCCCCGCAGCGCGCAGGAAGGCACGCTTCGATTCATCGACAGCAACGTCCGAACCGCTGGAACGGTTGGAGTTGGGCGAGGCATCTGCACGATCACCAATCTCTATCAACGCACCTCCTCTGGCGCGAGTGCCACGGAGTCAAGCATCCCTGCAAATCGAGGTTGAAAACAGCGCCATTGTAGGCCCAAATGCGCGGGATCCTCCATGTCGCGGATCACAATATTCGCGGGGTCACGGGGAAATACAAATGAGGAGGCTTCTGAGGTCTGACGGATTAGCTGACAGCTAGTGTCAAGAGCTGTCCAAGGTCCAGAGATGAGCTTGATTGTGTTCCACGCGGGAGAGTAGGAGCGATCACGAGCGCCTGGCTGTGGCCTTCGAACCACACCAGAAATATCGATTTGTCGTATTCCTGGAGCCGCTGCTGATTGATCCAGTGGTAGTAAGCGCCCATATCGGCGTCCACTAGCGAGCCCATGGGGTCCAGCTCAGGGTTTCCCCCGGCAATCGAGAGCAGCTCGTTCATAGGACGTTGACGCTGTCGTGGAGCGAAGCGGACCAACAATGTGAGCGGTTCGGCACGGCGCAAGGCTTCGCGGGTTGCCCACTGGGCAAACGTCGTGGAGAAGATTTGTGTTCCTGAGCCTTCTGTGAGGATCTTTAGCTTAAAGCGTTCGAGAACAGCGTTGGCGGTATCGCCCACGCCCAGATCGGAAGGATTCATCCGGGCAAGATGCGTACGCAACTCTTCAGGGCCCATGCCTGGGCGTTCAATCTGCGACTGAATGTATTTCAGAAGGGCCGCGCGCATGGGCTGCATGCCCTGGTACGAGACGCAGGTCAGGAGCGGGCTGTGATTCGCCTCAGCTCCTCCATCGACATACCAGTGGCCAAATGGGAGCGGATGAGCCTCGGCACGCGTGGCTGCCGCCGCAAGAAGGAGTTGCAGGCCGTTTTCGGCTTTGATCTGGTTAAAGTAGGTGCCATGTGAGGGCAGGTTGCGAAACAGCGGCTGGTCGTAGGTTGAAACGCCCTGGCCGATGATTGCGATGCCAAGTCTCTGCGCAGGCAGCGGCTGCGGCTTGGTGGCTGCCTGTAAGCGCGCGCCATAGTCGGTTGCAGCTTTGCGAAACGTGTCGAGTTGGTGCGTGCTCCAGAGGTAGGCGGATTGCTGCTCAATGAATTGCGCGGGCAAATTGATCCAATCGAAGTTTTCGAGCTTCGAAGAGATTGCGATGGACTGGAATGGTTCAAACCATTCTTTGGCTTGCGACGGAGAGAGCGCGGAGATCGTCGCGAGCTCCGTATCGATTGCCGCTCGTTCCGACGGGAATTTGAAGTCGTACTCAATGACCTCGCGCAGCAGGCTGGGAAGGAACGTGATGGGAAGCTGCCGGATGGCATCGATGTGACCGAGGACAACTTTTCGGGCCTCCGGCGGATACGACGTGAAATTCTCGGGCTGGAGATTGCTTGGCAACATGGCTACAAGAGTTCCTTGATTGGTTTGCCCAGCGACTGCGCAGGTGAGAAGCCCATGATTGCGCCGAGACTTGGCACCAGATCGATGGATTGCATGGGGTCATTGAAGATAACGCCCTCGCGAACGCCTGCCCCGAGCGCCATCATCCAAGTGGTGCGGCTTGCGGTGTCGCCAGTACGATGGTGCTGGAATCCGTTGCCGCCGGAGTCGTAGTCGGAGTCTCGACCGAAATCGGGAAGGATGAAGAGTGTTGTGTTGCCGGCGTATTCAGGATTCTCTTGAACGGCCTTCCAAAGCTCGGCGCATAGGCGATCGGTACGCCGAATGCCTTCGATGTAGAGCGAGTACGCGCCAGAGTGGGCCACGTCGATGTCGTGCATCGTAATCCACAGAAGGCTTGGCGCCTCCTGCTGCATCAGGCGCTTGGCGATGTAGACGGAAAGTTCGTCGGGACTGGAGAGGGTTCGCGCGTGCGCCATGAAGTCGGCGACAGAAAGCCGAAGGATGCCGTCGAGTTGCTGCAGCTCAAACTCGCCGCCCCCGAGTTGGGGCGTGTAGAGGGGGTTTTCGTAGTTGTCGCGGAGCAGGTGATCAAAATCGGCTGTGCCGCTGGATGTTGCGGCGCTGAGCAGATGCTTTGGAAGGATGACGGTGGCACCTGTTCCCGGACCGTAGGAACGGCAATCGCTTTCGCCAATACGGTTGAAACCGTTGCTGGGGGCGACGACCCATGTATCGGAGGCGGGACGTTTGAGGTCCTTGCGGAAGTACTCGAAGACGGTGGGGTGTTCCGGGGCAACAGCGGAAAAGTTATTCAGAGTTTCGTAGACTCCGGTTGTGAGACTGGCCGTGGCAACGTAGTGGCCGAGGATTCCGTCATTGGTGACATGAGTGAAAAAGCTGGATTGAGGAACCAGCTCGGTGAGCAGGTGGGGAATGTTTTCCTGACCCTCGGGGGCGAAAGTCTCCTGGTCCCTGGCGCCACCGCCGAACGTGACGACGATGACCTTGCGCTTCTTGCGAATGGTTTCTCCACGCAGAAAGGGGCTTGCACCGGCGAGCGTGGCTCCCAAGGCGAGGCCGGCAGTGTTGCGCAGAAACTCGCGGCGGCTCCAGCTCAAGCCGGAGGCGATCTCCCGAGGACTTAATCCCGCACCGGCCGGGAATTCTGGGGCGAGTGTATTCGTGAGTGCCGACCTGATCATCAACTCAAATTATCCAATCATCTGTGCGTCCGCGAGGAATTGCCGCCCATTTCGATTACTGGGAGAGCCGTCTGTCGACCCCGGGGAGTTCTGAATCACGGCTTGGTGGAAGAATCCGATTTTTCTGAATACACGAATTGTTGAACTTCAGCCCTCTCTTTGTCGGTCTCGGCCAAGTGTTCGGCACGGAGTCTTTGATAGACCGCGAATTCTTTTTGAGCCTGGTCTTTTTGCCCTACGTGCACGTAGTCGGTGCCTAGGCGGTAATGCGCATCCGACAGATTCGGATTGAGCTCGATGGCACGCACATACTCGGAAATGGACTTGTCGTATTGATGCTGGCCTGCGTATAGATCTCCGAGTTGCACATGCGCCTCAGGAAGATTGTCGTCGAGGGAGATCGACTTTTGCAGGAGGATCTGAACCGTTTGAAGATCAACGTTTGTGTCTCCGGCGCGTTTCCCTTTCCAGAGGCTCATTGCATAGTAGTACTGGGCCCGGGCATCGGTGGGACGCAGTTCAGCATAGCGATGAAAGTGCTGAATGACGTCGTCAGCCTGTTTTGGAGAGCTGTCGTAAGCCTTGGACAAGAAGACATAACAGCGAGGATCGGAGGGGTCCAGGTCTGCAGCGGTGAGAAGGGCCTGTACAGCCTCGTCATATTTGCCGCGTGAATAGAGCGCCAGGCCGAGACCGATGTAGAGTCGAGGAGACTTGGGGAATCGCGTCGTTGCCTGCTGGTAGATGGCGATCGCGGGCTCGTAGGTTCGGTGAAGAAGCATCTCGCTTCCCCAGTCGAACAGGTTGTCTTCTGTGGGATCGAGGTGTGCCGCAGTCTCGAAGTCGTTGGCGGCCGCGACAAACTTGCCGTCCTTCTCGTCGATCTGGCCGAGCAAATTGTGCAGCTCGCCAGTGTCGTGCGTCTTCAGGATCTGTTGTGCCACTTGCCTTGCTTCGGAAAGCCGCCCCAGGAGAAGGTCTGCCATCGCCAGGTCGTAGCCATTTTCGTACGAATCGGGCTTGATGCGCTGTGCCTGCTCAAGAAGCGGCTGCGCCTCAGCAATCTTTCCGACCTGAATGTAGTACTGCCCCAGGTTTCTGTTCGCGTCGAAATCCCTTGGTTCCAGTTGTAGTGCCTTAAGGAACTGCTCTCCTGCCAGAGCGGTCTTACCAGCATGAAGAAGGTTGGTTCCGAGGTTTGTTCGTGCAACTGCAGAGTCGGGCTTCAACTGGACGGCTGTCTTGAGGTGCTCTTGTGCCTTCGCATCCTGCGAGAGCGAAGCGTAGACGAGTCCCAGAAGCTCGTGGATCTCGAAGCTGTTTGGGGCATAGGGGAGAAGGTGCTCTAACTGCTCTGCGGCCGCTGCATATCGCCCCGCGTCATAATCGGATACTGCAGATTGATATTCGCGATCGAGCTTCTCTTTCTGCGGATCCTCGGCTGAGGATAGGACAGCGCAGGCCAGGATTGTCCCGATCAGCGCAAGCCAGCATCGAGACCTCTTGCTCACCGCCCGCCTCCATGATTGCCGCGTGAGCATTTTGCTACGCAGAAAAAAACCCCGGGAAGGCACCCAGAAGGCGTGCCGTCCCGGGGCGATTTCATTCTAGCCTAGTAGTACAGCTTCAGAGCAAATTGAATCTGCCGCGGATCGAACGGAGCATCGCGCGTAGATCCAATTGCGCCAAACGTGCTGCTGGTGTAAGTACCGGAACCGCCAACTGCGACGACGCCGTTGCCGCCAAAGTTGGGGGCGTTGAAGTTCGGGTGATTGAGGATGTTGAAGAACTCCGACCGGAACTGCATCGAGAAGCGCTCGTTGATTTGGAATGCCTTGAACAGCGAGAAGTCGAAGCGCTTGAATCCGGGCCCATCGATTTGGCCAGCCTTGCTGCCCAGAGCACCTGCACCGCTCATAGGCACGCAACCCGTGGGATTATCCGGGATAGGAACAATGGCACCCCCGACGTTGCCCAACTGACACGGCTGACTGAAGGCTGACGGGTTTCCGATCCAGAACGGGCCGTGGTACCCACCCTGAGTCCCGATCTTGACACCAAGTTGCGGGCTCTTTCCAGGAAGGAGAATAGTGTTGCAATTGGTTCCAGAGGTTGTGCCGGTCGGGCAGGTGAAGTTGACCGGCTGGCCACCTTGAAGAGTCACAATCCAGTTGGTGGACCATCCACCAAGTATTGCGTTCGCAACCCCTCCCTGATTCAAGTACTTCTTGCCCTTACCGACCGGCAGTTCATACAGGCCACTGAAGTGGAACACATTGCGGAGATCGAAATCCGCCCTCGCATAATCGAACTTGGGGCCCAGAAGCGGCACGGAGTAAGCACGCAACGTGCCTGTGCTGCCGCCGTTCAGCAAGTCGCCTGCATCCGACAGGGTCTTCGACCAGGTATACGTAAGCAAGAACGACAGACCGTTTGCGAACTGCTGTTCGAGCTTGGTTTGCAAACCGTGGTAGGAGCTTACGCCATAGGTTGCCTGGTAGCTGCCCCCGCCAAAATCAACGAACGGAATGCAGCTGTTTTCCGAAAAGGTCGCGTAGGGACAACCCTTTCCGGTGCTGACACCAGCTGGCAGAATCTGGGTTACGTTCTGATAGCCGACGCCACCCTGCAGATCTTCCCCGTGGGTGTAGACATACGACGCCGTCGCCGAAATAGTGTGAGTGACGGAGTATTGAACTGTGCCATTAACACTGAGAGTGCGCGGGGTGTTGTAGTCGAACTGAAGTCCCTGCAGACCCAGTCCCAAGGCATTAACAGCGGTAGGTGTGAGAGGGATACAAGTGAATCCGGACTCGAATGACGCCGTACCTCCAGGACCCGCAGATGGGCATCCACTGTAGGGGGTGTTGTAACTGATCGGAGCGACCTGTGAAGCAGCGCTCGGATCGGCAGGATTTGCGTGAATGGAAGGATTGAGGTTGAACACGAAGGGATAGTTTTCACCGATGTTCGGCCCATATCCCTGGTTCTCAAACGAGTTGAAGAACAGCCCCAAGCCTCCGCGCGCTACCCATTTCGGAGTGATTTGATAGGCAAACCCAACGCGGGGAGCATAATTGGTTTTCTGCGTCTGCAAGAGCCCTTGCCCATACTTGTTGGTCTCGAGCAGGCTGATGCCATCCTGGGCCAGGAGATTGACGAAACCCCTGCAACCGATACCTGAGCATGTGCCGTCTGTTGAGAGTGAACGGTTGTCTTTTCCGGTGGCCGGAAGGATGAAGGACGGGCCGCCAATTCCCTTTTCAGGAAGAGCGATTGGAACAAAATTTCCCTGACCTCCATTCGTCTCGTTGATGGGTCCAAAGTAGTCCCAGCGAAGACCGAGATTGAGGGTCAGCTTCGGCGTCATCTTCCAGTCATCCTGGAAGTAGGTGGCGAAGTACACCTTTTCATCGTAGGTCTTGTTGATGTTCGATGCATATACGTTGTCGGCGCCGCCCGAATAGCTGAAGCCATTCGGATTGGCATTGCCCGCGATAGTGGCAGGCGCGGCCGTTGGAGGCAGCAGCATCTGGGCCATACCGCCGTTCGTGCTGCCGAGGTTTGGAATATCTGTGAAGCTGCCACCGTAATTGAATGCGCCACGTGACCACGCCGGCTGCAGGGTGGAGAACTTCACGTGCTGATATTCCACGCCCATCTTGAAGCTGTGCTTCCCGTAAATCTTAGTAAAGTCGTCTGTGACCTGAATGGTGGCGCTGACTTCGTCCGATGGCAGGAAGTTGTTGCTGCCCAGATTCTGCAGGTTGCTGATATAGAAGTTGGGAAGTCCGCCGTTTTCTGAGACCTGAGGGATGCCCTGAATTCCGTATTGAGCAGGAATTCCCATCTGGTCGCCCACGGGTCCGTAGCGAGTCGTGTGCAAATGGGCGAACCCGCCGCGCAGCTGATTAATCATGTTTGGGTTGAAGACGTACGTGTAGGCTGCCACCATCTGGGCGGATTTTGCGGTCTGCAGGCCCTGCTGGAAGGCGCCGCCATCGGCCACACCCTCAAACGGGCCAGGAATGAACTGAGGATCATCGGCATAACTGAAGCGGGCGAAGATCTGATTTTTCTCGTTGGGGTTGAAATCTTCGCGCGTGTCGAAGGTGTTGGAATGCTCGTAGAGAGCCGGACTGTCTTGATAGGTGCCCAACCCTGCATTCGGCGCGGGAAAGAGGTTTAATAGCTTGACTGCGTTCGCGTCGATGCGGCCCGCGGGAAGCATGTTGAGGTCGGGGCACGCGGCAACAGTGAAGGTCCCTGTTCCCGGCGCGCACGCGCTGCTGAACGGATCGCGAACATAGCCGTCGGCGCCGGAATTATTAACTCGACCCGAGACCGGATCCACAGCCCCCTTGGCAACGAATCGCGTTGTCCCAGGGTCAAGGATCGTGCCGCGTTGAATGGAACGCCCCAGGATGTCGGTCCTGGCCGCTCCAGCCTGCTGCGTAAGAATGTCGGTCAGGTTGGTGTAGGTGCTGGTCCGTTCCAGGGAAGTCGGAACTGAGTTCGTGAATGAAGTTCCCTGCACGCGCTGTTTGCCTTCGTAGTCGCCGAAGAAGAAGAACTTGTTCTTGATGATCGGACCACCGATCATGGCGCCGAACTGATTCAGACGGAGTTTGCCTTTCACGGGAGTAGGTGAATTGTCTTCAAACCAGTCCGCCGCGTCGAGTACATCGTTGCGGAAAAACTCCCATGCTGCGCCGTGAATGCTATTTGTACCGGACTTGATGGTCGCATTGAGCACAGCGCCGGCGGAACGCCCCAGTTCCGCACTGAAGTCTGCAGTCTGCACCTTGAACTCGGAGATGGCGTCCACGGGGGGCAGAATGACAAAGTTGGTTCCATTGAGGAAGTCGACGGCGTTTGAGTTGTTGTCGATGCCATCGAGCAGGTAGTTGTTCTGCGCAGGGCGAAGGCCGTTAGCGGAGAACGCACCTGAGGCAGCATTACCGCGCGTATCGGCCTGCGGCGTCTGCATGCCGGCTCCCAGCTGGGCAAGGAACGTAAAGTTGCGTCCATTGAGCGGGAGAGCATTCACTTCCTGCGAGCCAATCACCTGACCGACTGAAGCTTCCTGGGTCTGGAGCAGCGGCGGTGCGGCGTTGACTTCAACGGTCTCAGTTGCTGCGCCGAGCTTAAGCGCAACGTTGACCTGCAGCACCTGGGCCACGTTCAAGGTGACGTTCTTCTGGGTTGTTTTGGCAAACCCTTTCGCCGTTACCGTGATCTGGTAATGTCCGGCCCTGACAGGAGAAAATGTATAGCCGCCGTCGCCGCCCGATTTGGTTTCAAGCGTTATCCCCTGGTCAGTGTTCAACAGTGTCACCTGTGCATTGGGTATAACCGCACCGGTGGAGTCCACGACGTTGCCAGTGATTGCTCCTTCGTCCACCTGGCCGAATGCGGATCGGCCTTGGACTAAAAAGAGGCAAAAGCAAATGAGAGTTGTGTTGACAGCCACTCTTAGCAAATTGACGGTTCTGCGCTCACGGCCCATCCGAATTACCTCCGTCTGTTTCCCTTTTCCCAGCTACTTCGTGTCGGTATCAGGGGATTCAAAACTGCCCGCGTTCAGCCGTTTTGTAAACGATTTCATCGGCGTGCGAGGAAGCCTAGGACATTCGTGCGTCTTTTGTCAACCGAAAGTTGTAGACTCCTCTTTTAGAGGTTGATACCCCATGCTTCCGAAGCAATTCCGGGACGCTACAACGAGGTCAATAAGTTTAATAAGTTACATGCAATGAGCTTCTTACGTAGACACGATCGACGAATATTCAGAATCGATCATCTGGGATAGACAGGTGCGGGCGATCGGAATCTGGAGGAGAAATGCACAGGGCCAGCGCCTCGTCGCCTCCGCCGTTGGGAAATCTGCTGAGTTTGTCAATACGAGGCTCAAGTGGAGTCGAAGGACAGGGAAAGAGCGGGCTAAACGGGTCTCGAGCCAGATGCTATTATCCCGTCATATTGTCCAAACTCCAGACGGCAGAATGAAGTCACCTCCCTCAACCAGCCCGCGTATTTCTCGGCGAAAACTTCTCAAAAGTATGGGGCTCGCGCCTTTACTGCTTCGCCAGGCGCCATTGTTTGGAGCTTCGCGTCTTTTCGCTTCGCCAGAGGATCCGACGGACCCGAAGCCAGCGTTTTCATTCGCAGACAATCGCTTGTCCCCCCACTATCCTGCTCAATCTCCGCTGGCGGATGTGCTCAAACTTGTCGCGCCCGGATCCGATCAATACGTAACCGAGAAGTATGCGTTCGAGATTGAATCTGCTTTGAAGCAATGGGGCGAAGGCCTGAAGAACTCGCCACGCGATCAATCGGCGCTGGGCCAATTTGTTGACGAAGCGATTCAAGCTGCATCGTTTTCTAATGTCAAAGAAACGAGGGTGCGCTCTTCCTTTGGGATTGACGTGACGAGAAGAGCGTTTGCTGCCGCTCCGGTGATAGGGCGCAAGAATTTGCTGAAAGAGATCGACGCGTGGCTTGGACCCCTTTCGCGCATCAACACGGCGGAGTTTGAGATTTTTGGGATCGAGGAGACTGCCAGTGCACCTCTCACGGTTCGCGTCGACGTGCGTTACGACCTTGTTGCGCAGCGAAGCGATGAGATCCGCGAAGAGCGAGTTGGATCGTGGCGCATGATTTGGTCGCGCGATGCGTCCCAATCGTGGAAGGCGTTGCGATGGGAGGCCGGCGAAGAGACGTTGAGCGTGGTGCGCGGACCGGCATTCATCGATGTGACGACTAAGGCGATAGGCGAAACGGAGTCTTACGCGAAGCAATTGGCACACGGAGCCGATTACTGGCGAACGGTTCTGGATGGAGCGATTGGTGTTGACGTTTACGGCAATAATGGGGTGGCGGCTGGCGATTTCGACAACGACGGTTTCGACGACTTTTATGTTTGCCAGCCTGCCGGACTGCCGAACCGCCTGTACAGAAATCGCGGCGACGGCACGTTTGAAGACGTCACGCAGAAGGCTGGAGTAGGCGTACTCGACAATACGGCCTGCGCGCTTTTTGCCGACTTCGATAATAAGGGACGGCAGGATCTTCTTGTGGTTTGCGGGACGGGTCCACTCCTGTATATCAATCAGGGCGATGGCACCTTTGTGTTGAAGCGCGATGCCTTCAAATTTGCTCGCCAGCCACAGGGAACCTTTACGCATGCTGCGATTGCAGACTACGACCGTGACGGGCGACTGGATGTCTATTTCTGCATGTACATGTACTACCTCGGGCTCGACCAGTATCACTACCCGATTCCTTACTACGATGCGCGCAACGGTCCGCCCAACTGCCTCTTCCACAACGAGGGAAACGGAAATTTCATAGAGACCACGGAAGCGGCGGGATTGAATGTAGACAATGACCGCTACAGTTTTGCGTGCGCGTGGGGCGACTCCAATTCCAACGGACTCGCCGACTTGTTTGTTGCCAATGACTTTGGAAGCTCGCAACTCTACCGCAACAACGGCGATGGGACCTTCACTGTTGTGTCGTCGCAGGCACACATTGAAGGCGTTGGCGCAGGCATGAGCTGCTGCTGGGCCGATTTCGATAATGACGGCCGGCAAGACATTTACGTGCCCAGCATGTGGGAGGCCGCGGGGCAACGGGTTTCAGGACAGAAGCAGTTTCACGAAGACGCGCCGGAACGCATTCGCGAGCTCTATCAGCGGCACGCGCGCGGCAATGCTCTTTATCGCAACCGCGGCGACGGGACATTTGAGAACCAGGGAAGACAGGCTGCGGTGGAGATGGGACGATGGTCCTGGTCGTCTGATTCATGGGACATCGACCATGATGGCTACGCCGACCTCTACGTCGCGAACGGATATCTCTCCGGGAGCGAACGAAACGATCTTGCCAGTTTCTTCTGGCGGCAGGTGGTCGCCAAATCGTCTGAGGACGCAACACCGGCACCAGCCTACGAGCGCGGATGGCAGGCGATCAACGAGCTGGTTCGATCGGACAATACGTGGCATGGCTATGCGCGCAACGTGATGTTCGCAAACAATCGCGACGGGACCTTCACTGAGGTTTCGGGGGCGGTCGGCCTTGATTTCCTTGAGGACAGCCGCGCCTTTGCGCTTGCAGACATCGATCACGATGGACGGTTAGAGATCATTCTCAAAAATCGCAACGCACCGCAAGTTCGCATACTTCATAATGCGATGACGGAGATTGGCGATTCGATCTCGTTTCGACTGAGAGGATACAAAAGCAACCGCGATGCCATCGGATCGGCGATCATGGTCGAGGCCGGCAAGCTGCGCCAAACCAAATACCTGCAAGCAGGATCCGGCTTTCTGTCGCAGCACTCGAAGGAGCTTTTCTTCGGTGTCGGAACGCCAGACGGACCCATTCGCGCGACGGTTCGATGGCCGAATGGAGAATCGCAACTTTTTGAGAATTTGCCGCTCAACCATCGCTTCGAAATTGGCGAAGGTCGGAGCACATTTAAGGCAAAGCCTTTCAGCAGGCCGCAGGCAAGCTATGCGCGTGCCGGGGAAGCGCCACAGCCTGAATTGCTGCCCTCACAGGTCGAGACGTGGCTCATTGATCCGCTGAAGGCTCCTGATTTCTCTTTGCCCGATCTCACTGGCAAAATGCTGAATCTCAATTCCCTCCAAGGTGGTTTCGTATTGCTGGCCTTCTGGGCGACAACTGCGCCCGCGAGTCTCGAACAGCTGAAGGAACTTCATGAGCATTCTGCCGCGTTCGGTGCGGGACGGATTTCGATTGTTGCGTTAAGCGTCGACGCTGCGTCCCAGATGGAAGATGCGCGCGCTTTTGCGGGACAGGGGAAATTCGCTTTCCCCGTGCTGTTTGCCAGCGAGGATGTTGCCGGCATCTACAACATCATCTACCGCTATCTCTTTGACCGGCGAAGAAACCTGCCGATTCCGATTGCATTCCTGCTGGATCGACAACGCATGATCGTGAAGGTCTATCAAGGGCCGCTGAATCTCGATCACCTGCAGGCGGATTTGAACTCAGCGCCAACCACCGCGGCGGGACGCATGGAAAGAGCGCTCCCTTTTAAAGGACTGCTCGTGCAGGATGCTTTCCAGCGCAATGACTTTACCTACGGCGTCGCCATGTATCAGCACGGATATCTTGAGCAGGCAGCGGACTCGTTTCGACAGGTCCTGCTGACAAAGCCAGACAATGCCGATGCCAATTACAACCTGGGCACTCTCAATTTGCGGAAAAACGATTTCCGGCAAGCACGCCAATATCTTGAGAAGACGATTCAATTGCGGCCCGATTACCCGGAAGCGTGGAACAATCTTGGCATGATGGCCGCTCAGCAGGGACAACTTGACGAAGCGATTCAGGATTTTGAGAAGGCGCTTCAACTCAGACCGGGATTTGCAATTGCGCTGCTGAATCTTGGAAACGTCTACCGCCGTCAGCGATCGTTTGAGAAGGCACAGGAGTGCCTGGCCCGTGCGCTTCAACTACAGCCGGACGATCCGGAAACGAATTACAGCATGGGAATGCTTTATGCGCAGCAGGGCAACGTTCCGCGCGCAACCGAATCTTTGCGGAGGGCCCTTGAACTCCGCCCGGTTTATCCTGAAGCGCTGAATAATCTCGGCGTACTCTTTGTGCGGAGCGAGAAATACGCGGAGGCAGAAGACGAATTCAAGAACGGAATTCGTGTGGCACCAAATTTTGATCAGTCCTACCTGAATCTCGCTCGGCTTTATGCGCTGCGCAATGATAAAGAGCGGGCAAGAACCGTGCTGCTCGATTTGCTACGCGTGCAACCGGAGAACGCAACTGCGAAGCAAGCGTTGGAAACAATACAATGACTGCCTGGAAGCGCACATTACGGTTCTTGTTCAGCACGGCGAACGTTGCCTCCGCGTCTGTGCAAGCCAGCGCCCTTACCTCCAATGCCGGGTTAGTCGCTTTCCTTCTTCTGACGCTAGCGCTGAATGCCCGCGTCGTCAGCATGGCGCAGCAGGCCCCAACCAAACATTCTGATGACTTTGCTGACGCTGCAATGCTGGCGCAGCAGGGCCGTGTCGCGGAAGCGAAGACGGCGACACTGGAAGCTCTCGAGCACCATCCTTCCAGCGTTGAAGGCTATAACTTGCTGGGCATTATCGAGGCCAATCAGCATGATTACGCGGGCGCGCTTGAGGCTTTCAAGAAGGCCCTCAAGATAGATCCCACCTCCGTGAAGACGCACAACAATATCGGCAATGCCTACGTCGCCATGAAGGATCCCGATTCGGCTGAGAAGGCCTTTCGCATGGGGCTGCACCTCGATCCGGCGAATCAGGACGGCAACTACGACCTGGGCGTTCTGCTGATGATGGAGGGCAAGCCAGCCGAGGCCATACCTCACTTTCAGAAAGTGCCGACCCAGAACCTTGCCGCACGCTTCAACCTCATTCGCGCTTACTTCGCAAGCAAGCGAGTTCAAGATGCGCTTCGCGTGGCGGCCGACGTATCAACGCAAGGCAAGAACGATGTGCAAGTGCATTTTTCTCTTGGTGTGTTGCTTGCGTCAGAGAAACAGTACAAAACTGCCCAGCTTGAGTTGGAGAAAGCCGATGCGCTTCAACCGGAGACGTTTGAGATTATCTACAACCTCGGACAGGTCTATCTCCGCGATGGGCAGAATCCCAAGTCGGAGCTTGCACTTAACCGCGCACTAAAGCTTAAGCCCGATTCGGTTGAGGCGATGTACCTGCTCGCCCAGGCGTACACGAATGAGGGTCGCCCACTGGACGCGCTGGACCTGCTGCTACGTGCGCGCAAGCTGGCGCCCGAGAATGTCGATGTCATCTTCCTGATGGCGCAGATCAGCATGTCGCAGAATTATTTTGAAGACGCGATTCCACTGTTGGAATCCGGGATCCAGATCGCTCCTCAACGTGCAGACCTGATTGCGGCGCTTGGTGAGAGCTATTTCATGGCGGGCAAGGTCGACAAAGCAATCGACCAGTTCACAAAACTGGTTAAGATTGAAAACTCTGCGCGATCCTATTCGTTTCTGGGGCTCTCCTATAGAAACCTGGGAAGGTTCGATGAAGCGAAGAAATATTTCGAGGAGGGGATCAAACTCGACCCGCACAATACGTCGTGCCTCTTTAATCTCGGATTCATCGCAGAGCGGCAGGGAGATGCGGCCGCGGCTGAGAATTATTTCCAGCAGGCCCTTCGCTTCAATCCGGATTTTCCCGACGCATTACTCGAACTCGCCAATCTTCGCATGGCCGCGAAGAGATTTCCAGAAGCTGAAGAGTTGCTGAAACGCTACGTCCGCGTGAGCCGCGATCCGGCAAACGGTTATTACAAGCTGGCCATGGTGGAACGCAGCCTGCACGAGACCGCGGCCGCGGACCGTGACTTGAATTCGTTCAAGACCCTGTCAAAGAATTCTGCGAGTGGTCCGCTTCCTTTTGAGAACCTGTTCGACTATCTCAACAATCGCTCGAATCTTGCCCCCGGCGCGCGCAATCAGCTGGATCTGGCCGAATTGACCAATGAAGTGAAGAAGCATCCAGATCAACCTCAGAATCTGTATCTGCTGGCTGAGGCGTATCTGAAAGCCGGGGACGTAGAAAACGCGAGAAGCACAATTGCGCAACTCGATCAACTCGCCAGCGGAGACTTTCGCACGCTAGCAGGAATCGGTGTCTTGCTCGCTCGCTTTCATTTGTACGATGACGCTATCCAACATTTTCAGCGGGCTCTCGAGGTCAACCCGAATTCGGACGACGTGAAATTCGATTTGGCGAATGCATATTTTCGAAAACGCCAGTATGCGCAGGCGCTCGAAGTTGCACAACAGGTTTCGCCCGATGAGCAGAAAGACGATGCATATATGGCTCTGTTGGGCGACATCTACGCGCACATGGGCAACGCAGAACCGGCGCGGAAGATATTTCTGGATGAAATCGCCCGTAACCCCGACAATGACCAGGCTTATCTTTCTCTTGCGCTACTGGATTTGCGCGGCGGGGACATTGCGGAAGCGAGACGGATTCTGTTGAAGGGCCAGGCACGCATTCCTGGCTCAGGCAAGCTTTATTGGGGGCTCGGGCTTACCGCGGCAATGCAGGGAAATTCCAATGACGCGGCAGCAAATCTTGAACGCGCTGTCGATCTGCTGCCCGAGTGGTCCGGAGGCTATTCAACCCTTGGCGTCTTCTACTTTGAAACGGGACAGGTGGGTAAAGCCAGGGACGTGCTGAATCGTTTCAAAAACAGCAGCGCGAATGCCAGCCTGGATATCGACAGGATTGCGCAGGTACTAGACCAGGCGGCTCCGGTGAATGCAGTGAGTGGACCTACGGCGTTAGCTGATAAGACACAATTTTTACAGTTGGCATTGTCGCTGGCAGACAGAACACTATGAAATCCATTTGGCGCCTTCCCCGCTTTGAAGGAACATGGCAACCAGTTAGAGCGCGAAGCTTGCGCGGCTCTTCCCTGGTTTTCACGATGCTCGTGGGCTGCGTTTCTGCTTCGCTTGTCGCAATGGCTGGCCTGATGGGCGTTGCGAAGGCGGCCGCCCAGCAACCACCAAAGCCGCAGAGTGCTCCGGTCAATGTTCGCTTCACCGACATTCGCAAGTCGGCGGGCATCACTTTCGTGCAGGATTCCACTGAATCGGTTGAGAAGTATTACCTGGAAACCATGGGCACCGGAGTGGCGTGGCTCGACTACGACCAGGATGGGCTGATGGATCTGTACTTTGTGCAGGCGGGCGCAACGGATGCCTACAAGCCCGCGAAGCCCCTGCGCTCGGCCCTCTATCACAACAATGGCGACGGAACATTTACCGATGTGACAGAGAAGGCCGGTGTCGGCGGTGCAGGCCACTACGGGCAGGGAGTTGCAGTTGGCGACTTCGATAATGACGGATATCCCGATCTGCTTGTCACCGGCTATGGGCGCGTCATTCTTTACCACAACAATGGCAATGGCACCTTTACCGATGTGACTGCGAAAGCGGGAGTGGCGGATGAAGGCAAGTGGTCAACGAGCGCGGCTTGGGTCGACTTCGATAAAGATGGATGGCTTGACCTGGTTGTGGCTAACTATCTTGAGTGGACGCCGCAGAATAACGAGTGGTGCGGCGAGCGAGCGCCCGGCTATCGCTCCTACTGCAGTCCAAATAACTATCACGGCCAGCGAACGAAGCTCTACCGTAACAATCATGATGGGACGTTCACGGATGTGAGCGAGAAGTCAGGAATCGGCACGGCCGAGTCGAAGGGCATGGGCGTGGTTGCCGCCGACTTTAACAATGATGGGTGGCCGGACATTGCGATCGCGAACGACACGTGGCCGAACTTCCTTTTTGAAAACAAGCACGATGGGACTTTCTCAGATGAATCGCTGATCTCGGGATTGGCGGCGAGCGAGGATGGGCGCTACGAAGCGGGAATGGGTATCGACGCCTCAGATGTGGACGGGGATGGGTTTCTCGATGTCTACGTTACGCATCTAGATTTCGAGTTAAACCGCCTCTATCACAACAACGGGGACGGTACATTCACCGATGTCACCTACAGTTCCGGTATCGGCAATAAGGCGATTATGCTGAGCGGTGTTGCAGCGAAGTTCATTGACTATGACAATGACGGCTGGCCGGATATTGTGCAGGCGAACGGCGCGATGGTGGACAATGTAAAGCTCTACCATAGCGAGGTTTCCTATAAAGAGCCGCTTCTTATGTTCCATAACCTGGGTGGAGGCCATTTCGAGAAGGCTTCGGAATCGCTTGGGCCGGACTTCAACCAGCCGGTGGCGGGTCGCGGGCTGGCAACAGCTGACTTCTTCAACGACGGCGCCGTCGGCTTCGCGGTGGTTTGCAGGGGCGATTTTCCTGAGCTGATGCGCAACGACGGAGGCAATGCGAACCACTGGCTCGAAGTTCTGCTGATCGGCACAAAATCCAATCGCGATGGAATTGGTTCAGTGCTGAAACTTACTTCGGAAGGCTTCGTTCATATGGAACAGTCGAAGGGCGGAACGAGCTACATGTCGGCCAGCGATCCTCGCATACATTTTGGGCTTGGCAAGCGAACCAAAATTGAATCACTGGTCATCACGTGGCCAAGTGGGCAAGTGGACAAGCTGACCAACGTACCCATCGATCAGATCATCGCGGTGAAAGAGGGCGTTGGGATTGTGCCGCATCCTTTTCCCAAGGTTCAGCGCAAATGAAGGGACTCGCGGCCACCGAAGAGGCACCGCAGTTATACGGGTGTTCAAAGACAAGTATGGGTAACCTATAATCGACGCATTCTATGATCACTCCGCGGCGCCGCTTTCTCGGGACTTCTCTTTTTGTACTTGGCAGTTCTTTGCTCGATCGGCTCGCTACTCCGCTCTGGGCATGGAACGGAAGGCCCCGGCTGGAAGCCGCCGTAGCAACTCAACCTGCATCCCCCGTTCAATTCATCGACGTAGCGGAGAAGGCGGGCTTGAATATTCCCAATGTATGGGGAGGCATCGACCAGAAGCGCGTCATTATCGAGACGAAGGGCAGTGGCATTGCCTTCTTTGACTATGACAATGACGGATGGCTCGACATCTATCTGACGAATGGAAACCGTTTCGACGCGCACTGGCCTGCCGGGAAACAACCCACGACGCATCTTTTCAAGAACAATCGTGACGGCACATTCACAGACGTGACGGAAAAGTCCGGACTGGGACGATCCGGATGGCAGACCGGCGTGTGCGTCGGCGACTACGACAACGATGGCTGGGACGATTTGTTCTGCACATTCTGGGGTCACAACATTCTGTTCCATAACAACGGAAACGGAACCTTTACCGATGTGACGCATAAGGCTGGGCTCTATCAGGAGCACGGACGGTGGGGCACAGGTTGTACGTTTCTGGATTACGACCGGGATGGTCATCTCGATCTCTTCGTGTGCAACTTCGTCAAGCTCGATCCCGATAAGCCATTGAGCATCGACCAGATGAGTTTTTGCCAGTGGAAGGGGGTACCCACCATGTGCGGCCCTCGCGGACTTCCCGGCGATACAGACATCCTGTACCACAACAATGGAGACGGCACATTTACAGATGTTTCGGAGAAAGCTGGAATCCTGAAGCCGGGACCACGGTATTCCATCACGTCGGTATCTTACGACTTCGACAATGACGGATGGCCAGACATTTATGTAGCGGTGGATTCCGAACCCAGCATCATGTTCAAGAACAACCACGACGGCACCTTCACCGATGTCGCGGTAATGGCGGGATGCGCATATAACGATGACGGCCATGAGCAGGCAGGCATGGGGCTTGGCGTTGCAGACTACGACTGCGATGGCTGGCTCGACATTTTCAAGACAAACTTCGCCGACGATACCTGCAACCTGTACCACAACAACGGAGATGGCACATTCAGCGACCTGTCATTCGATTCCGGCGTTGGTATCAATAACAGCTATGTGGCATGGGGGTGCGGTTTCATTGACTATGACAATGACGGCTGGTCTGACATTGTTCAAGTGAATGGGCATGTCTACCCGGAGATCGACCACTATAACTTTGGCGAGACGTTCAAGAATCCCAGGCTGGTTTACAAGAATCTTGGCAACGGGCACTTCAAAGATGTTTCAGCAGCAATGGGACCCGGCATCACCGCAAAATATTCCAGCAGAGGTGCGGCATTCGGAGACTTCGACAACGACGGCGGCATGGATGTGTTGATCCTGAACATGAATGAATTGCCCTCTCTGCTCAAGAATGTCGGAGGCAACAAGCAGAACTGGATCAAGATCAAACTGGTGGGCACCAAGTGCAATCGAACAGCGATCGGCGCGCGCGTCCGCGTGGTAACTGGAAAACATATCCAGATGAATGAAGTAAGCAGCGGCGCCAGTGTCATGTCGCAAAACGATCTACGCCTGCATTTCGGACTCGGAAGCGTGGAGACGGTGGACCTGATCGAGGTGAAGTGGCCTACGACCCAGAAGCTGGAGAAGTTCACGCAGGTGAAGGCCAACCAGATCATCACGATTCGCGAAGGCGACGGCATCGTATCGACGATGAAACCGCATACGAGCTAGAAAAACAATCCGTGCGCGTCAGTTGGCGTGCGAAGACGCAGGGTTGGCGGGAAGAGTGATGATGAATTGCTTGACGTCTTTGCGCTGGCGCAGGATTTCGGCTGCCGTTTGTTTTTCGATCTCGTCATGCTGCTGAAACTCGATCCTGGCCTTCTCCTTTTCGTCGATGCGTTCATAGGCAACTCCGAGGCGGTAGTGTGCTTCGCTCAGCTGCGGATTGACCTCGATTGCCTTTGAATAGAAGCCGATCGCCTTTTGATATTCGTGCCGCGACGCTTCCAAGTTGCCTAATTGCAAGTAGGCCTCCGCGTATTTGGGATCGATGTTGATTGCCTTGGTCAGCGTGGTCTCGATTTGGTTGAGAGTCTGTTGGTTGGTCGACCGTCCACTTTCCTTCCAAAGAGCCATCGCATAAAAATAATTCGCGAGCGCATTATCCGGTTGCAGTCGAACAAATCGCTCGAGCTTCTGGCTCACACAGGCCAGGGGGTTGGGAGCCGCAATCTCGATCTTGCCCATGAACGTGTAGGGCTCAGGGTCAGCCGGATTGAGATCGGAGGCTTCGCAGAGACGGTGCGCCGCTTCGTCGTAAAGTGCACCCGCAAACAAGGCTGCGCCGAGCGCAGTGAGCATCCGTGTGGATTTCGGGTAGAGCCTCACCCCCTGCTCGAAAACCGCCTGCGCCTGCCATACTGCACGGTGATAAAGCAGTTCAGAGCCCCACTCAAAATAGTTTTCTTCGCTCGGATCCATGCGCACCGCCTGCTCATATTCGTGGACCGCGGTCAAAGGATCGCCGAGTTTTTCATCAATTGAGCCGGCAAGACGGTGCAAGTCCGCTCTATCGTGACTTGCAAGCAAATGCTGCAGGTGGACACGGGCCTGCGACAGGTCGCCCACCTTCTCGCAGGCCTGCGCCAGGTCGTATTCATTATCAAAGTCGCCGGGCTTGATCTCATACGCTGTCTTCAACAACGCAGCGGACTCGGGATACCTGCCCTCGCGCAGATAGAACTCGCCCAACCGATGGTTGGCCTCAAAATCTCTGGGCTCGCCGCTGAGAGCTGCGCGGAGTTTTTCCTCTGTGGCTCTGGCGATAGCTGCCTCTGCGGGTGAAGCTGCCGTGCCCCGGCCGACAGAACCGGGCTTGAGCGTGAGAGTCTCTCGCGTCAGCGCCTCGCTCGTACGCAGACTGGTGTCTGACCCGTGGCCACCCGCGGCAGTCCAATCCGTGACTCCGGCAACTGCGAAGTTTGGATTATCTGCGAATTCCATGGCCGCCGCTGGGGCTGCCGATCCCTGGTCTGATTTGCCGCTGCCAGCAGGGCCTTCGAGTCGGAGATCCACTTGAGGTTGATCGTGGAGTGAAGAGATTGTCAGTGAGGCGACTTGGCTGCGGACACCCGCCTTCTCGGCAATCAGGACGTAGGTACCAGTCGCGAGCCCGGAGAACATGAATTCGCCTTTTGCGTCTACGACGGCTTGACGACGCGCGGCACCATTCTGCTCAAGCAGAACCGTCGCGCCGGCAACAACTTCTCCCGCTGAATCCAGTACCCTGCCGTGAATCGTAACGCTTGCCAAGGCACTGGATGAGTTAAGTTGCGCTAAAACTTTTAGGCTGAATGCGCCGCACACCAGTCCTGAAGCAAGCAGAGTGGCGATGAAAACTTTGCGCCTTGCAATTACAAATAGAACGTCGATATTGAACGAACTCACCACATCACCTTAACAGCAAAGAAGCCCCTGCCTGAGGACCGCTGATCAGCATTCAAGATGGGCTCTCCGGGCTAAGAATACAACGATGCTTCCGGATCTGCCGGCTGGCGATGGATGAAGTTCAGTTGATTCACCGCATTCCTGGCGTTATGGCCAGATTACACAGAAATCGCGCACGGAACGACGCCCGCAGGGACCTGCCAGGCGAGGCTCAGATGAACTAGACTAGCTTCCATCCTGGGAGGCGCGTCATGCGTTATCACAGAAGCCTTGCATTTTCCTTGTTACTGATTTGCTGTCTGGTCGCCGCGGGCAAGGATAAGAAGAAGATCATCCTGCCAAACGACGTTCTCGAGGCGAGGACGGTGCTCGTTGTCGTCGACCCCAATGCGGGAATCGATGCCGAAGCTCCAAACGCGAACCGTACAGCCCAGGAGGATGTAGAGAAAGCCCTCATGAACTGGGGTCGGTTCACCCTCGCACCCGACGTCTCATCGGCCGACCTGATCATTTCCATTCGCAAAGGAAACGGAAAAATTGCTCAACAGACAATCGGCGGCGTCCCTACCAACAATCGCCCGGTAATTTTTGAACCCACTGATTCAGGAGTCGGGATTGGAGCCCATCGAGGAACTCCCCCGCAGGCTGGCGATCCAACGGGTGCTCAACCACAAGATCCACATCCGCAGGTAGAGGTTGCGCCAGCACAGGATATGTTTGCGGTGTATCGCGGCAAACGTGACAACGCACTCGACGCTCCGGCGGTTTGGCGATACAGCGCCAAAAACGCGCTTCGTTCGCCTGATGTTCCGGCGGTTGACGTGTTCAGAAACTTGATCAAAGAGGCGGAGAAGCAACAGTCCGCCACGCCGTGATTCTGCTCCAATTCAGGCGTTTTTAGAGCACGCCCTCGCTTGTTGGCCGAGATTCAATCCAATTTCTTCAACTGCGGATACCGACTGTAAATAAGTCGTTGATTCTCGGGAGACAGTTGTCCCAACCGAATTGGCTTGTCCTGGGGACGTGTTTCTTTCTGATTCAGCACGTTCATCAGGCTCCATTCGCGCTGGAGCCCCTGCGGTTCCTGCGTGGGCAGATCGTACCGGGTGAAGTCGATGACCATCTCTGGACTATCCGTTTTCCAGTTGCGGAGCAACGCCAGCCGGAACTCCTGATTCATGAACCACTGGATTTCCAAGTCCTTCTCTGAGCCAGGGGCCCCGGTTCCCCTTGCATCGAAGCGGTAGTTGAGCAACGAATTGTTGGGCGTATGTTTGCGCCACTCCATGCCGAACGCGCCCTCGGTGAGCACCTGCGTGTCTGGCCATCGGCTTTTGATGGCCTGCAGCCACCACTCGAGGTCTTTGTCATGGTGGACCGATACTTCCCAGATTCCCGTAACCCAACCGAATCCGTTGAGAGCGTCCCCTTTGTCGAAGTGCATGGCGGTGGTAGCCATCATCTCGTCGCGGCCGGCTTGTTCTCCCAGGTTTCCAACAGTCTCGATGGGACCCACACCCATGCGGCTGTTAAACCCTCCTTCAAAGCCGTTGCGTCGCGCCGCAAGAAAGTCGCACGTCCAGCCGTCGAGGCATACACAATCGATAAAGTCATTTGGACCCTGAGCCGGTTTGAGGTAGTGCTCGCGACTGGGGTAATAGGGATAGCAGATACCTCCGTCGCCATCGCCGTTGTCGATGCCGTGCTGGCTCCAGATCTGGCCCTGGCAAACATGAATACCCTCATCAGCAGCGAGGAAACGCTGGTTCTCTGCGTCCATGAAGCCGGCAACGAGGCACTCCGGGCGATATCGGTTACCCACCATCTCTGAAATCAGTTGAAGAGACTTGTGGATCGTCATCCGGATGTTATCGCGGGTGTCGTACATCGGTGCAAAGTAGCCGCCGGGAATGAAGGTGATCTCATCGCCATATCGATCGTGATAGGACGCGAGCAGGCGGCGCACATCTTTGTATTCCTGCCGAGTATCGTTGAGTGCCAGCCAGCTGATCGCCCAGGTCATTTTGCCGTTGGGGCTGCCGCGCAGAAAGGCTTCGCGCCGCAGGCGGATCTGGTCAGGGCTATTATCCGGGGCCTCATCTTCGCCGATTGAGCGACTGGGAGTGACCTCAATCTGATTTACGCGCACGACCGAGACATGGGTCAGGAATCGACCTTGAAGAGCCGGCGTGGTCGGTCCGTATGCCAGCGCTGATTCGGCCAGCGGTGCGAGCGCCAAAGAGGCCGCCGACCCTGCTGCGCGGTTCAGGAATTTTCGCCTGGTCCAGAAGTGGCTCATTGTCGTGGGTTCCTATCCCGCTTGGCAGGTAGCAGCTTGATCAGGGCTTGCATCATTGTCCCTTATACACCGCAAGCGCGAGCATCATCATGATTTGTGCAACAGCGGCACGTCATTGTGCTGATGCAGGTTTGGCCAACCGGCGGCGAATGAGGAAAGTGTTCCGCTCGCGCGCAACCTCCACCATTCCGGGTGTATAACGTCAAGGTACAAAAATCCTGCACAGATTCGAGCCTGTAGCAATCTCAATTGGGGGCATAATGAAAACCTTTTCACGCCGCGATGTTCTGAAGACCAGCCTGCTTGCACCCGCCGTCGCTGCTACGGCCCATGCACTTGGTCCCATCGATCCCGCCGTTCATGCTGCCACTGAGGTTTCCGGTCCATTAAGTGCGCCCGCCAGTCTAGCGTCTCCCACACCCGGCGCGGGCCGCGAACGCCTCTTGCTCGATTTCGGATGGACCTTTCACCTCGGAAACGCCGACGATCCGGCCAAGGACTTCGGCTACGGCAGTGCCTCCGCCGGAAACTTTCAGAAGACGGGAGGCTTTATGCCAGCCGGTTCCACGTCGTTTATCGGCGAGGACTGGCACCGCATCGATCTGCCCCATGACTGGACAGTCGAGCTTCCCTTCAAGAATGATCCCGATCTGCAGAGCAAGGGCTTCTATCCCCTCGGCCGCAAGTATCCCGAAAACAGTGTCGGGTGGTACCGCCGCATCTTCGAGTTGCCCGCCGGGGATGCCGGTAAGCGGATCACAATCGAGTTTGATGGCGCATACCGCGAGACAACGGTGGTGTTCAACGGTTTCTATATCGGGCAGCACAGCGGTGGTTACGATTCTTTCAGCTTTGATGTCTCAGACTTCGCGAATCCGGGCCAGCCTAACGTGCTCCTGGTGCGCGTGGACGCAACCGGTAGTGACGGGTGGTTTTATGAAGGCGCGGGCATCTATCGACACGTGTGGCTGGTGAAGACAAACCCGGTGCACATCAAACAATGGGGCACCCTCGTCCGCTCGGAGATTCGCCCGACAGGAACAAAGCTTTCCATCCTAAGTGAAGTTGAGAATCACAGCAATGCGCCGAGCAATGTACGCGTGATCTCCACCATCATCGATCCCTCAGGCTCACCCGTCGCAAAGGATGTTTCGGCCTCCGCTGCAATCGGGGAGCGCGATCAACACGACTTCAGGCAGGAGATCGCCGTAAGCCGTCCTGCGTTGTGGTCGCTCGAAGACCGCAACCTCTACAAACTTGTGACTGAAGTGCAGGTTGACGGCAAAGCGGTCGACCGCTACGAAACAACGTTCGGGATTCGTTCTGTGAAGTTCGATGCCCGGCAGGGATTTCTTCTTAACGGTGCGTCCGTAAAACTGAAGGGCACCTGCAACCACCAGGACCATGCTGGAATTGGCGTCGCATTGCCTGACGCCGTGCAGTACTACCGCGTCCGCAAGCTGCAGGAGATGGGCTGCAACTCGCTGCGCACTTCACACAACCCGCCCACGCCTGAACTGCTGGACGCCTGCGACCAGTTAGGTATGCTGGTGATGGACGAGACACGCATGATGTCGTCCAATCCGGAAGGACTGAGCCAGTTCGCCGATCTCGTGCGGCGCGACCGCAATCATCCCAGTGTCTTCATGTGGTCGCTTGGAAACGAAGAGCCGACGGCGACAAATGCCAAGGGCGCCAACATTATCATCGCCATGCAGCAGGTCGCGACGCGCCACGACGGATCGCGCCCGACCACCCTTGACGGCATGATCAACGGCGAGGCAGCCGGAAGCGGCACCGGCGGCCTCGCGGTTTGCGATGTTATCGGCTATCACTACGCCGACCCGGCGGCGGAAGCCTTCCACAAAGCGCATCCTGAAAAGTTCGTGCTTGGGACCGAGACCGTCAGCGCCGTCTGCACGCGCGGAATCTACATCACCGACAAATCCAAGGGCTTCGTCAGCTCGTACGATCCATACACCACCTCTGGCCGCGCCTCCGCTGAAGGATGGTGGACCTTCTGCAACGCGCGTCCCTGGCTTGGCGGCGGTTATGTGTGGACGGGCTTCGATTATCGCGGCGAGCCCTCGCCCAATGGATGGCCCAACATCAGCTCGCAATACGGCATTCTCGACATGTGCGGGTTCCCCAAGGACTCGTTTTTCTATTACCAGTCGTGGTGGACCGAGAAGCCCGTACTGCACCTCTTCCCGCATTGGAACTGGTCAGGCTACGAAGGCAAAAAGATCGCGGTCTGGGCCTACTCCAATCTCGACAAGGTGGAGCTATTCCTGAACGGAAAAAGCCTCGGCTCAAAAGACGTAAAAAAGGACGGGCACGTCGCCTGGATTGTCGAGTATGAGCCCGGCACAATCGAAGCCCGCGGTTGGAAAGACGGCAAGCAGGTTATGACCGCGCGCCGCGACACCACTGGACCCGCCGCAAGACTAGTGCTCGCAACCGATCGCGATTCGTTGTCCGCCGATGGCGAAGATGTGGCCATGTTTGCCGTCGAAGTGCAGGACGCAAGCGGACGCACCGTGCCCATCACTGACAACCTCGTCACGTTCAAGGTCACGGGGCCGGCAAAGCTCATCGGCACCGGCAACGGAGACCCCACCGATCAGGACCCCGACAAAGGCAGCTCGCGCAAAGCGTTTTCCGGTTATTGCATGGCAATTGTCCAAGCCGAAAAGAGCCCCGGGACCATCACGCTCGAGGCCACGGCCCCAGGTGTGACGTCCGCAATCGCAACTGTCTCAAGCAAACAGATCGAACTGCGCCCGCAAGTTGCCGTCTGGCAACGGCCCATTCCCAAGGGGTCTGGCATCACGGGTCTGTGGGTAGCTGTATCGGCGCCTGGTACCGGCATGGCGGCTTCGTTCCTGGGTTCGCCTCGCATCTTCACGCTCACGCAGGACGGCGGAAAACTCACCGGCACCGTCGAGGGGCCGGGCGGTTGGTTCGGTGGCGACGATGCACCGGCCCCGGTTGTTGACGGGACCGTCCAGGGTGATCGTGTCACTTTCAAATCGGGCATCAACGTCTTCGAGGGAACAATCAAAGGAGAACAGCTCGAACTCAAGCGCACCGTCAATCTGCCCTGGAGCATGCCCGTTCCCAAGAAGCCGGATCCCAACGGGCCGGTCATTGGGCCAGCACCCGACGGTTCCGATCCTTCATTCGACATTTCAGATTTCGCCAGCGTCGGCAGCAGCATGTCCGTGGTTTTGAAAAGATCCGAACGCTGAATTGTTATCAGGCAATCTTCTTCCACCAGCACGCCGCTTCCGGCGGAAACCCCCGAGCGCAGCACAGGGCGGTTTCGGCGGTTTTTCTCTGTCTATGTCAGAACGACCAAAAGTTGGCCGCCATCGCTCGGCCCTTAGTTGTGCGTTTGGAGAGTCTGCGAGAGTGCACCGGCATCAGACAAGACGCCCGAGACTGTCAAACCAGCTTTCCGCAGTGCCAAGCGCAACGACGCAGAAGAGATACAGCACTGAAAACGACCGTCCACTACCAGGAAGGCGTCCAGATTGGAGACTTAGACGACCAATGCGGTCAATAGGGAAACTTGGGAACCGAAACAAACTAAAAATGGGGGGGGCCGCAAAACATCGCTCACACACCTATTGCGATTTTGGAACTCGCCGAAGATTCGGGGACGCCGAGAAAGTATCCAAGCCCTCGCTGCTCTGTCCTTCGTTCTGAAGGTCATGACTTCAATTAGAGGAGCAGGTGACAACCAGCGACATTCCTTTGTGATTATAGACCACTTAGTTCCCTAATTAGAAGGGCTGGGGTCACAGGCTGGGTGAATGAGGCGCGATTACTCTAGCTTGATACAGCATGAAAATGAGCTAAAGCGAAAGAGGGCCTCAATGGTGGTGCGTTGCTTGATGAAGGTACTTTATGCCACTTGTACTGTCATTTGTTTTTTTATCTTATTTAACTCCACCGCTGAACCCGCACACGCTTACATCGATCCAGGTTCCGGACTACTCGTCCTTCAGATCCTCGGCACTACATTCGCTGGAATGATGTTCGTGCTGCGCAAGAAGATCCGCAATCTTTTTGAGTTTTTTGGCAAGTGGTCTACGAGAGCCGGTAACGATATTGCAAACCGTTGAGCCGGTCGCGGCGCAGGTACACGGAACTTTCCGGGATCCTCAAGGGCGACTCTATCGGGATGGCGATCGCATTCTCCGAGAAATCTACCCAGGGCACGCGGAGGAAGTCTTAGCCTGGATTGGGTCCCCTCTTGCTAAACTTTGGTTTCAACAGCGTCGGATGGTTCCCACCGAAGTTCTCCCGACTCATTCGGGACGACCTACTTTGCTCCAGCACGAGCGCCTCTTTTTCCCTTCCTATCCCTGGGAGTGGACACCCGGTCAGTGGAAGCATGCAGCTTCGCTTACGCTCGATTTGTGCGACGATGCTCTGGATAGCGGATATATCCTCAAAGATGCCACGCCGCTTAATATCCTGTTTTCCGGGCCGCGCGCCGTCTTTGTCGACGTGTTGTCTTTCGAGAAACGAGATTTTCGCAGCCCGCTCTGGCTTGCCTATGCGCAGTTTGTGCGCACATTCCTGTTGCCCCTCGCAGCGTATAACTATCTCGGCTGGCCTCTCGCTGCGACACAGCAGCGCCGCGATGGATACGAATCTGCAGACCTCGCGCCCTGGCTTCCATTTTCTCGCCGCTGGCGTCGCCCTCTGCGTTCTCTTGTGACCTTCCCATTGCTTCTGCAAAAGAGAGTCTTTGAGAAAAGTGGACGGGTCAGATCATATAGGCCCGAGGTGACTCCCGAAGTATCGGCCCTTGTTCTGCGACGTACACTGCGTAAGACGCGCCGGTTGTTGGGTGCGCTAGCCTCGCCGGCGCACGCATCGAGATGGAGCAGGTATACCGAAACGGCGTGCCACTACAAACCGGAAGATCACTCCGCCAAGCAAGATTTCGTTCGTCGAACCATAAATGGCGTTCGGGCTGCCCGAGTTCTCGACGTGGGCGCAAATACCGGTGTTTACTCGCGCATTGCAGCCGAAACCGGCGCAGACGTGGTTGCCTGGGACACCGATGTGCAGGCAGCGGATCTTAATTGGCAAACAGCCTACAGCGGCGGGTTATCGATTCTCCCGATGGTCGCTGACTTCGCGCGGCCTACCCCCGGCGTGGGTTGGCAGAACGGCGAGAACGATAGCCTCCTGTCCCGAGCGGATGGTCAATTCGACTGCGTCCTAATGCTGGGAGTCCTTCATCACCTATTGGTCGCCGATCAGATTCCTCTGCGCTCCATCATCGATCAGCTGGCGCACATTTCCAAGCGCTGGGCCATCCTTGAATGGATTCCCAAAGAGGACTCCCAATTTGCTGGGCTTTGTCGCGGCAGGGAAGAACTCTATGGGCATCTCAATGAAGAGTATTTTGTCCAGATCCTTTCAAGCCGGTTCATTGTCCGCAATCGTGAGCCCTTGCCAAATGGCCGAACCATGTGGCTCGTCGAGAAAAGCGCATCATGAAGCCACGATGGTTTCTCGAAGCAATCGGCGCATCGGTGTTTCTCCTGCTGCCGTACCTCTGTCCGTTGCTGATGTCAGACCATCTGCTCATTTATCATCATCAGCTCCCGCTAACTAATTTGATCGGCGGGCTCTTGCTTGATGTGCTCGGCCTGTTCCTTCTCGGCGTCTCGCTGCTTACGCTGCTGGCGCGGATTTCTCCTCTGGCGGGTGGAATCGTCAGTGCAAGTCTGACGGGCCTCTTCATATCGCGCATTCTAGGCACGGCTCTATTCCTGCTTAACATGTCGTATGGCGGGCAGTCCGACGGCTTCTCAGTGACCCGGCATCATTTTCTTCTCGATTCAATTGACAAGTGGTGGTATACGTACTCACACCCAATCCTCGTAGCGAGCGTGGCACTTCTCGCCATACTTGCGTGGACGAAACCTGGCAGCACCGACTCGCTTGTCCGTACAATACGCCTTGGTCTGACGGCATTCGCCTTTTGCGCCTTCTGGATAATCTCCCAGCTCCTTTATATGGGGTTTGTGGTGCGCGGGGTTCCATCATTCGACCGTTCGCTGGCACAAAGAGACTCCGGTTCCAGCAAACGAATTGTTTGGATTCTTTTCGATGAACTCTCCTACAATCTCACGTTCGACCATCCACCAAGTGGGCAGCAATTCATCAATTTTCAGCGCTTGCGGTCCGAAAGTACTTCTCTGGGGAATATCAAGCCCGTCGGCATCTATACCGAAAACATCATCCCGTCATTGCTCGCGGGGCGCGAGATTGATCAGATAAGGAGCACCTTTGAGGGCAAGTTGCTGAATCCGGATTCGGATCGTACCCGAGAAGTCAGCTACGATCCGAACCGCACCCTGTTCGAAGAGGCCAAAACCAACGGGTGGAATCCTGGCGTGGCTGGTTGGTATAACCCATACTGTCGGATTTTTGCCGATGTATTAACCAGCTGTTCCTGGGTAGGTGGGATATGGGTGAGAATCCCGTTGTTGGAAGCGAACGGCGCATCGGAAGACAAGTCTGTTCTTGCCAATTCCCTTGTATTGCCCCGCGCACTCCTCGCCAAGTTTCACTCGCAAAAGAAAGGTATGAGTTCCGAGCTCCTCAAGCGCAATATCCAAGACTACCGTAGCATCATGACTGGGGCGCAGAATCTGATTCAAAACGGCCAGATCCATTTTGTCTTCATTCATCTGCCTGTGCCGCATCCGCCCGGTATTTACAATCGAAGAACACATCAATTGTCCGAAGGCGGCAATTACCTCGACAATCTGGCGCTGGCCGATGACACGCTGGGTGCGCTGATACGAGAAATTGATCGCACCCCGTCTGCAAGTGAAACTACGATTATTATTTCATCCGACCATTCCTGGCGTGTTCCCCTCTGGAGGACTGGCCCTGACTGGACTCAAGAAGAGGAGCGTGTCTCCCTAGGACAGTTCGACGAGAGACCTGTATTCCTGGTTCACTTTCCCGGCCAGAAGTCGGGCAATGAGGTCTTCACGTCCACCCCGGAACTGATCGAACATGGCATCGTCGAATCAATGCTGCAAGGTCAAATTGAGAGTCCAAAGAATCTCGACGCCTTCCTGCTTTCTTCAGCTGGCCATAGTTCAGAACATGCGGCATTGAGAGGGCAATCCAAGGCTCGGTATTGAATTTCGCGGTCTCGCATCGCGCCTCACTTCGCCCTTGCACTCTTACTCGGAGTCCTTTCCGACTCTTCTTGAAGAACAGCGAGCCAGAGCATCACGACAGCCAGATAACCGCCTGCAGGGACATAGGACCAGGCTACGTATGCACCTTCATTGCGATTCATGAATGCGCGGGTGCGCCCTGCCAGGGTCAGGAGCTGAATCAGCGAGAAGATCGCAAGACCTGCAGAGATCCGTATCAGGTTTGAATGTCGAGAGCTCTTGACGATCACCCCGAAGAGCGCGAGCATGACGAACCAGGCCAAAACCTGAATGCGATCGGCACGCACTCCGGCGGGTAACATGCTGAGAGTGATCCACGTCAGTCCGCATGCGGCGCAGAGAGTGGTAAGCATAAGAAGGCTCTGGCGCCCCGTCAACCCACCGATGCCGCGATTGAGTCGCCGTATAAGTTCGACAGCGACAAATGTCCCCAGGAGAATTTCCGCCAACCACAGTCCACTGTAAAGAGGACTGTAAGTGCCTGTCTCAATGTGCCTGTAAAGCACGAATAGTAATAAAGCGCGCATCGGGTAAAAGATTATCAAGGATGCGAACCCAGGGAACTCGCGAGCTACTCCCCTTCTGAACGTCACGAACGCGAGGGCACATTGAAGAACAAGTGCCAGTGCCCAGATTGCGGTATTGATCGTTGAGTGGGATGGATGCATTTGTTCCCAATGAAAGACGATCTCGCCTGCGAACATGTTATGTCCGCATCCCTAATCGTCGTCCGGCGGTCCGGTCGGCTTTTCATTAAGGAGTCTCTCGACGCCAACTTTGGACCCAATCGTCCTGAAAGGTGAGGGCTTCTGGCGATAATCAAAGCAGTCGGAGAAAGCATCTGCCATGACGTCGCGGGTACCGAGATTCTGCAAGCCAAAATTCTTTTCGATGAAGGTGATGAACCCTGAGGCTTCATGGACCTGATGCGAGACATATCCATGCCGTGTGTAGGGCGAAACAACGACAAGGGGGACCCGGAAACCCAGCCCCATGTTGTCGATTGTCGGAGGATTGACGTGGTCGTACCATCCACCCCAGTCATCCCATGTGATGAAAATGGCCGTTGACCGCCAGAATTGACTTCCGCCGATGGCGTTGACAATCGACGCAACCCAATCCGGCCCCTCGTTGCTACCGGTTCCCGGATGGTCAGAATGAGTGAAATCCGGGACTATCCAGGTCACCTGCGCCAGTTGACCGTGGTTAATGTCGGCAAGGATCCGGGTCTGCGGAGATATCACATTCCGCCTCCAGTCGTCGCCAAAGCGAATGTGATGGATAGCCTGGAAGGCCGAGAGGACGAAAGCCTTGTCAGCGCTTGCTGGAGCATAGTAACGCCACGAGATTTGCTTGGCATCGAGAATATCGGCGATGGTCGGATATTCAAAGCATGGATACACTCCTTCCAGATCCGTGCCGTTCGGACCGATGAGTGCAACCCGGGTATCTGAAGGGGCGTCGCATCCCCATATTACGCCGGAGGGGTTTTCCGCGGCGTTCCCGGATTGTCCAGCGATCATGTACTGGTGAGCGACAAAGCTCGGGCCAGTATTTGGTTGGAACATTCGGTCGCCAAGCGTGTACTGGGTCGCCATGGTCCAATAAGGTTCCAGTTCGCTTTTCGGAACATAGGAGTAAGGGAGTGTTGGAGGGTCTGCGTCTCTCTGTGCGAATCCGTCCATCTTGCCCTGATTCCAGTCTTGCCACCAACGGAGGTGACTGTGATGGAGATCACGCGGATCTGCAAGGGATACGGGATTCAGGGGTATCTCCACACCATTGCTGACGCCCCTTGAAACCGTGTCCGCACCGGGGAACCCATTGAAAAGATTATCGAAGGTGCGGTTTTCCTGCATAATCACGACGATGTGCTCGATAGGAGAGCCTGAAACCGGGAAGACCTTGATCGGGGGCAACGGTGGGGAAGCGATTTCTCCGTGGAAGTCGAAGCAACCGGTCAATCCAGCCAGCGAGCACGAGATTGTAAGTAATAGGAAATTGAATCTATACAGAAAGGCGCGGTGCGAAGTTGCGGTTGTTCTGAGTTTTTCCCCCGGCCGTGCGTTTCTTTCTCGCATGTGTTCCAATCGCTTACCAACATCCAAGAAGTTTGGCTCGCTTAATATATTCTCCCATCCCGCGACAGACATCTCTAATCCCGAGCCGCAAAAAAGAAGAGCATCGCCGAACATAATTTGCATCCGCGGAATCGAGAGGGCATGAAATGGGTGCCCTGGCAAGAGAGCGCTCGTCATTCACGTTCAAGAGTTTGCATCAAGGGCGAACAGTGAAAATCCACCTCGGCTCCGCGAAACTGGGCTCAATCAGCCTCAAGACACTCGGCGAATACGTTCAACAGAGGAAAGCTGAGAACATCGGCAACCGCACGATAAACATGGAGGTCGGTGTTCTCCGGCGTGTGCTGAAAAAGTTCGAGCTCTGGACGCGGTTTGCAGAGGATTACCGAACCATCATGTCAATCGCAGGACGTGTCAACCGTGAGATGTTGACGCATTACAGCCACATCCGCGCTGAAGCCAAACGGAAAGCCGTGACCGCACTCGACAACGTCACAATCACGTCACCATTGGGGAATGGGAAGACCAACGCCGACGAGTGGAAGAAACTAGGACTCAAACAAATAAAGGTCCTCAAAATGGTCGGGACGGGCAGATTTGAACTGCCGACCCCTCGCACCCCAAGCGAGTGCTCTACCAGGCTGAGCCACGTCCCGACACAGTCGAGCCGGCTCGGGTGAGCCGGCCCATGGGGTTCTGATTTAGTTTACACCAGCTGAAGTCCCTGAAGCGCGGGCTGGTCAATGCGGCGGACAATATTGCAAGTCCGCGGCATTGGCCTCAATGCGACGGCGGTACAAACTCCGACGGAAG
>NZ_JBARMD010000524.1:0-5309 GCF_049802275.1 Occallatibacter sp.
AGAAATGACGGGCCAGAAAGTCGATGGGCCGGATGAAACACTCCTGTAACCGGAAACCGTGAGACTTGCAGAACGTGATAGAGCCATGACAACGAAACGATCGGACGGACGCAAGCGCGTCATTATCGAAGGAATCACACCGCAGGTAGACTGTGGCCGGTTCCCGGCAAAGCGCACTGTGGGCGACCAGGTGCGGGTAGAAGCAGACATCTTTACGGATGGTCACGACGCGATTGCGGCTTCCCTGCTCGCTCATCGCGAGGGCGCCGACGAGTGGACCGAGATTCCCATGAAGCCGCTGGTCAATGACCGGTGGCAGGCATCATTTCGCGTCGCAGAGCTTGGCCGATACGGGTACAAGGTGCAGGGATGGGTCGATCACTTCGAAACATGGAGACGCGACCTGCTGAAGCGCATCAAGGCCGAGAGCGATGCCTCGGTCGACTATCTCATTGGGGCCGATCTGGTATCGCAGGCCGCCGAGAGAGCTACCGGTGGTGATGCCGAATGGTTAGGCGAGCGGGCGACGATTCTTCGTTCTGCGGACGCTCCGAGCGAGCTCCGGATCCATGCCACCGATCCAATGCTGCACGAAATCGTACTACGGTATCCCGACAAGCGCTTTGCGACCGAGTCGACACCCGAACTGACCATCGTTGTCGATCCGGTGCGAGCGCGATTCAGTTCCTGGTACGAATTCTTTCCTCGTTCGACATCGGAGAAGCCAGGAGCGCACGGCACGTTTGCCGATTGCGAGAAGCGGCTGCCATATATTGCAGCGATGGGATTCAACGTAGTCTATATGCCTCCCGTTCATCCCATTGGGAGATCCTTCCGCAAGGGGCGCAACAACAACCCTGAATCGCAGCCGGGCGATTATGGAAGCCCCTGGGCAATCGGCGCAACAGAAGGCGGACACAAGGAGATTCTGAGCGATCTTGGGATGCCCGCAGGCTTTAAGCAATTCGTGAGCAAAGCCGAAGAACTGGGCTTGTCTGTCGCGCTGGATATCGCCTTTCAGGCGGCGCCGGATCATCCGTACGTAAAAAAGCACGAGAATTGGTTCAAGAAGCGGCCCGATGGGACCATTCAATACGCAGAAAATCCGCCAAAGAAATACCAGGACATCTACCCCTTTGATTTCGAAAGCGAAGACTGGGAGGGGATGTGGGAGGAATTGAAGAGCGTTTTTGATTACTGGATCGACATGGGTGTGACCATCTTTCGCGTCGACAATCCGCACACAAAAGCGTTTCCCTTCTGGGAGTGGGCGATCACAGAAATCAAGCGCGTCCACCCCGAAGTGCTGTTTCTGGCAGAAGCCTTTACTCGTCCGAAAATTATGTATCGACTGGCAAAGCTCGGATTCAGCCAGTCATACACCTATTTTCCGTGGCGCAACGGGAAGCATGAAATTACGGCCTATCTCACCGAGCTGACGCAAACGCCGGTGCGCGAGTTCTTCAGGCCGAACCAGTGGCCGAATACGCCCGACATCCTTACGGAATTTCTTCAGATCGGGGGCCGCCCTGGCTTCGTGATCCGGCTGCTCCTGGCGGCAACACTCGGAGCCAACTATGGAATCTATGGCCCGGCATTCGAATTGCAGGAGAGTCGACCGGTCAAGCACGGCAGCGAGGAATACCTCAACTCAGAGAAATACGAAATTCGGCACTGGGACCTCGACCGACCCGACAGCTTGCGCGACTTGATCTCTCGCGTCAACGAAATTCGCAACGAAAACCCAGCTCTGCAAAACGACTGGTCTCTTAAGTTTCATTACACCGACAACGACCAGTTGATCTGCTATAGCAAGGAGTCGGACGATCGCTCAAACCTTCTTGTGACCGTTGTCAATCTCGATCCTCACCATACGCAAGCTGGATTTGTAACCTTGCCTCTCGATCAGCTGGAAATTCCCCAGGACCGTAGCTTCGAAGCCGAAGATCTGCTGACTGGAGAGCGATACTTGTGGCAAGGCCCACGCAATTACGTAGAGCTGAATCCCTCGAAATTGTCGGGTCATATTCTCAAGATCCATCGCCGTATGAGGGTGGAGACGGACTTCGAATACTTTCTCTAGCCTGTTTGACTTCGAAAGCTTTGGTTGCTGACTCATCCTGTGCGCCAGCGCAACCGTCACCCCGAGGGGTGCCTTTTGCCGATGTGAAATCCTAACCCTCCTGCAAACGTGAGTTGGGGGCACGCATCAAATAGCTTTGGAGACCCGCCGAGTGAAAAAGATTGCAAGCGCAACTGATCCGCTCTGGTACAAGGACGCGATCATCTACGAGCTCCATGTGCGCGCATTCGCTGATTCCAACAACGACGGGATCGGAGATTTTCCGGGAATCATTTCAAAGCTCGACTATCTGCAGGACCTCGGCGTTACCTGTATCTGGCTGCTGCCGTTCTTTCCTTCGCCTCTCCGCGATGACGGGTACGACATCGCGAATTATACGGATGTGAATCCGTCCTACGGAACGTTGAGTGATTTCAGGTTGTTTCTGGATGAGGCGCACCAACGGAACATGCAGGTAATGATCGAGTTGGTAATCAACCATACGAGCGATCAGCATCCATGGTTCAAAGCAGCTCGGCTGGCTCCGCCCGGTTCGCCGGAACGCGAGATGTATGTCTGGTCGCAAACAGATCAGCTGTATAAGAATGCACGCATCATCTTCACTGACACCGAGAAGTCCAACTGGACATGGGATGAGAAGGCGCAGGCGTACTACTGGCATCGCTTCTTTTCACATCAGCCGGAGTTGAACTGGGATAATCCGCAAGTGATGAAAGAAGTGCTGCAGGCTATGCGCTTCTGGCTCGATATGGGCGTCGATGCGCTACGCATGGATGCAATTCCCTACCTGGTGGAGCGGGATGGAACCTCGTGCGAAAACCTTCCGGAGACGCATCGTGTTATCAGGGAGATCCGGGCCGCAATCGATGCCGAGTATGCCAATAGGTTGATTCTTGCGGAAGCCAATCAATGGCCGGCCGATGTTCGTCCCTATTTTGGTGATGGTGACGAGTGCCATATGGCATTTCATTTCCCGCTCATGCCGCGTATCTACATGGCGCTCAGGCAGGAAGATCGGCTGCCGATCACAGACATCATGGCGCAGACCCCTCCCATTCCCGACAGCTGCCAGTGGGGGTTGTTTCTTCGCAATCACGACGAACTCACGCTGGAGATGGTGACCGACGACGAGCGCGATTACATGTATTTTGCCTATTCGGCCGATCCCCGTATGCGCATCAATGTCGGCATTCGACGCCGGCTCGCGCCATTGGTCGACAACAACCGGCGGCGCATTGAACTGCTCAATTCACTGCTGCTGAGTTTTCCCGGAACACCGATTCTTTACTACGGCGATGAGATCGGGATGGGCGATAACATTTACCTCGGCGACCGCAACGGCGTGCGTACCCCGATGCAGTGGACTTCGGATCGCAATGCCGGATTCTCGAAGTGCGACCCGGCGCGGCTCTATTTCCCCGTTGTCATGGACCCGATTTATGGGTATCAGGTTGTGAATGTCGAAGCACAGCAGGCAGATCAATCGAGCCTGTTGCAGTGGACGCGCAACATGATTGCGCTTCGGAAATTGTTTCAGGTGTTTGGCCGCGGGAGTCTGAGCTTTCTCAACCCGTCGAACCGGAAAATACTCGCGTATTTGCGAGAGTTCGATCAGGACTATGGAACACGAGAAACGATCTTGTGCGTCGCCAATCTGAGCCGGTTTGCGCAACCGGTGTCGCTGGATCTGGCAGCGTACGAAGGCATGGAACCGGTGGAGATGCTGGGCTATGTTCCCTTTCCAACCGTCACGACGGCTCCTTATCAACTGACGCTCGCGCCGTATTCCTTTTTGTGGCTGGAACTGCAGGCCTCAACTTCCGACGTAAAGACCCTGCCGGAGCCTCAGGTTTTGCCGGTGGTCGAAACCGCTGGAACGGAAGCTGACGTGGTTGATCTCGCAACCTCCGGATGGTCGGGGCTGCTGAGCGCGGATGGACTCGCGCAAATAGAATCCGCATTGCCGGCATGGATGACGCGCCAGCGCTGGTTCGGAGCGAAGAGCAAAAGGATTCAGTCGGTGCGCATCCTGCAATGGGCCGATCTTTCAATCCCGGAGTTCGACAACCGAAGCGTCAAGCCGGGCGAACTGACTGACGTCGATTTGATATCGCCCGCAATCTTCTTTGTAGAGGTCACATATTTCGAGGGGAAAGCGGACACGTACCAGCTGCCTCTCGCAATCAGCCGTGGCAAACAGGCGGATGCCGTCTCTGCTGAGCACCCCGAAAGCATACTGAGGACCATGGCATCCACATCTGGAATCGCGATTCTACATGACGCAACTGCGTGCGAGGACTTTCGCCGCCTTGAGTTGATGCTGATCGAACAAAGTGCATCTGTGCCGCTTACGAGTGTCTTTGTCCCAACTTCGTCGCAAACGCCCCTCCCTGACGACGCGGATGCGGAGTCGTCATCCCGACGGGGAGACGCAGATAAAATTACAACCAGCGAGACATCAGCAAATATCATTCCGGCGCAGCCGTTACCGTTGCATGCTCAACCGGGCGAAGCCGTTTCCGAGCCGCGTGAATCGTCCGCAGCCAGAAGCGCCGATAGCTCACTTAGAGCGCACTCCTCCACTGCATTTCGTGCAATAAAGGTCACAGGGCCGCTGCCGTCGCGGATCGGATCTGCCGAGCAGTCAAACACCTCCGTCATTTACGGCGATGCGCTTATTTTGAAGCTGTTCCGACGCCTGCAAGCGGGAGAGAATCCCGATGTGGAGATCGGGAAGTTTCTCACCGAGACGGCGCATTTTGAACGGATTCCGCCATTTCTAGGCGAAATCTCGGCACTCTCGGGCACTGGCGAGAAAACTACCGTCGCGATGCTGCAAGGACTGGTGGCGAGTGAAGGGGATGGCTGGGCGTGGTTCCTTGGCCAACTTGGCGCGCTTTATCGGAGAATCGCATCCGAGTCTCGAATGCCTGCAGCCGAATTTGAAATCTCCCCAACAGTTCTGGATCGGATACCGGCGGTCGCCGCGCAAACGATGCAGGCCTCGGCCCTGCTGGGGCGCCGCACGGCTGAGATGCACCTTGCATTAAGTTGCTCCGCAAGCGACCCTGCCTTTGCTCCCGAGCCCTGTTCTCGTGCAGATCTGGAGCTAGACGCGAGCCAGATCGAGACCCAGATCAGATCTGCCCTGGAAGCACTCAGGGTGAGGTTCTCCACTCTCGATGAGGCATCCGCCGACCGGGCGGCCCTGTTGTTATCAAAGCGC
>NZ_JBARMD010000525.1:0-2720 GCF_049802275.1 Occallatibacter sp.
AGGCCCGCGCGCTCGATCAGCTGGAACCGGCCATCGCGCGGGCCATCGACGCCATCACTCCCCAAAACGCGCAGGCCTTCTTCCGACACTGCGGTTATGGAGTACAGTAATTATGAAAATGCTCTAGATAGCCTCTTCGCTATTGATGTCCGGTCGGAGACCACTCGCCCGGCGCGGTTTGCACCAACGCCTGCGTCACAATGAAGAGCTGATCCTTCTGGCTTGCAGGCTTGAAGTCAGCCTGATGGAGCACCCAAACGTGGTTGCCGCGACAAACCGGATTGCCGGTCACGAATTCCCACGAGTGGCCGCCCTCCTCAAACGAGATTCGGCTGAATGTGACACTCGCTTCGGTAGCGCCCCTCATCGGCGAAAGCGAGAGAAGAAAGCTTCCCTGCCCTGGCTGGTAGATCCACATCGCCCGATCCGGCTCGTCCATGGAGAAGACACCGCTCACGACGCTCACAAAGTCGCCTACGAGCTTCTTGTCTTTCAGGAGCACAGGGCTCGCAATTCGGATCTCATTCGGGCCGGGACTAACGTCCTCTCCGTGCGAACCAATTAAGATCGGCATGTGGTCCATCCACTCACCTGTCAGCGTGAAGGTGCCTACATTAGGCACATCCACTTTCAACTTCTCGCCTGGCTCGAACCAGACTTCCGTGAGCTTCGCGGCGGGATCGGAGTCGTGGTTGAATGAAGAAAGATCGTCTCCCTTGGTAAAAGTGCGTGTATGGATCGCCAGCAAGACCCGACTGCCGTCTCGCGAAACGAGCCTGACCCGATACGCGAGGTTTTGCGAGCTCATCTTCCCGTCCCTTTCGCAGGACTGGTTTGTATCCTGCGTTGATAATGGGCAAGCCCACAGCGTCCCGTCTGGACCAACTGTGTTCAGCAGGACAACGGTTCCAGTGGAACGCGCGCCGACTTTGACGACGGCGAGGCCACAGGCGAGGGCGACGATGCCGGCGATCATGGCGGCGAAGGCGAGACGTGGAATACGCATGGTTCCCCATCCTTTCTGGAGGAATGCGGTGAGCGGATTTTGTGGACGTACCCAAGCCCGGGCGGGGACCGCCGCACGCTGTTCCAAGCTGGCGGTGCGGCGCAACTCAACGCCGAGGTTGAGATAGTCGCGCAGCCGTGCCTGGCACGCAGGGCAGGTGCCGATATGTTCGGCAGCTGTCGGCGGGATGATTTCGCCATCGCAGAGTGCGGAGACAAATTCGGCGGCTTCAGTGCAGATCATGGGGAACTCCTTGCGGCGCGCTGTGCCAGATAACGCGGAGAGCCTCGCGGGCAGCGAACAGCCGCGAGCGGACGGTGCCGATGGGAATGTCTAGAATGGCGGCTAGTTCAGCGTAGGACTGGCCCTCGACCTCGCGCAGCCAGAGCAGGCTGCGCTGCTCTACGGGTAACTGGCCAAGAAGGTCGGCCATGACGGAGGACGCTTCGGCGCGACCGGGAACAGCGTTTTCGAGTTCAAGTGGATCGGTCGGTTTCTGTTTGCGCCACCACTCCGCGGCCTGTTTGCGTGCGACGCCATAGAGCCAGGCCCGCAGGCTGCCACGATCAGGGTCGAAGCCCTGAGGTCGGCGCCAGATGTGAGTATAGATATCCTGCATGACGTCCTCGACCGCTTGCGGATTGCCGAGCAGGTGGCGAAGCAAAATGCGCATCCGCGGGGCGGTTTCGCGATACCAAGCATCGAAAGCCTGGGAATCGCCTGCGCAGATCTTCTTCCAGAGTTTCCGTTCGTCGAGCAAGTGCGGTCTCCGATCTGTACTTCGGGCGGAGGACGGAAAAGGTTCGGTTGTCGAAGAAATTCTCGCAAAAAAAGGGTGCATCGCCCGTGATGGACGATGCACCTCTACTTGCGACGAAAACAGGCAGCTAGGAGCCGGTAAAGCTACGCGGCTTCTTCGCCGCCTTTTTCTTCGTCTTTCTTGCTTTCTTCGAGCTGCTTCTCGAGTTCAGCGCGCTTCTTGGCTTTAACCTCGTCGCGCTTCTGACGCTTCTCGTCGAGTTGCTTCTCGGCACCCAGCAGTTCGATGAACGCCTTCTCGGCGCCGTCGCCCTTCTGGAAACCGGTGCGGACAATGCGCAGGTAGCCGCCCTGGCGATCGCCGTAGCGCGGGGCCACGGTGTCGAACAGGCGCGTTACGGCCTTGTCGGTCATGAGAAAGCTGAGCGCCTGGCGCCGCGAATGTACGTCGCCCTTCTTGCCCAGCGTGATCATCTTTTCAACGTGCGGACGCACAGCCTTGGCCTTGGCCACGGTGGTCTCCACGCGGTCTTCCACGATGACGGACGTGACCAGGTTGCGCAGCAGCGCGCGGCGATGGCTGGTGTTGCGTCCGAGTTTGAATCCTGCATTGCGATGGCGCATATCTAGCTCCTAGCCTTTAGCTCCTAGCTCCCAGCTTCTTTCTTGCTTGGCGAACGGCATTGACTTAGCCGTGGCACCATCAAGCTAGAAGCTAGTGGCTAGAAGCTAATAGCTGTCTTTAAAAGTTCTCGGTCTCGGTGGGCAGCTGGAGATCTACCGAATCAAGCGGCTCGTCCTCGTCGTCGAAGTGGCTGTAGTTGGCAGCCAAAGCGGTGGCGGGAGGAATGCTGGTCGGTCCGGGAACGGCATTGCCGCTCTCGTCGATCTTCATACCGAGCGAAAGGCCCATCTGCGCGAGAATTTCCTTGATCTCGTTCAGACTCTTGCGGCC
>NZ_JBARMD010000526.1:0-12430 GCF_049802275.1 Occallatibacter sp.
CCGTTCGGCCTCTTCACGGGTGTGATAGATCTTCAGCGCGAGGATGGAAAGCCGGTCGATGATCAGGCCAGGCGTCTCGGAGTGCAGGGGCACATGCTCTGCCGGCAGCCGCTGCGGCGCGAGCCAATCGAGCAAGGCTCGGTCGAGTTTTTCGGCGAGGTCGTTGCGGAGCTGGTTGGTGCGGTCGATGCGGCGCTTTACGTCGGCGAGCTGCGCATCAGAGGCACCGGGTGTGCGGGCTTCGTCTTCGATGTGCCAGAGGTCGAAGTTGGCGTGGTGCTGGCGGGCGACGCGGCAGAGCCAGGTGTCAGCAGAACTGGAACCCTCTCCGGAAGCCGGCAGGGCATGCCAGGCAGCGGTTGTTTCATCGTGGAGTTTTACGATTGCATCTGCTGAAAGCATCGGGCTCCTGGCGGTATGGTAGCTGGTTACATCGTCTATGGTAGAACTATCCTCACCCGGGCACCTGGAGGCGAAGGAAG
This sequence comes from Occallatibacter sp., assembly GCF_049802275.1. Lineage (NCBI taxonomy): Bacteria > Pseudomonadati > Acidobacteriota > Terriglobia > Terriglobales > Acidobacteriaceae > Occallatibacter > Occallatibacter sp. The sequence continues at coordinate 483 of NZ_JBARMD010000526.1, forward strand.
AATGCCGGACGGAAGCTACCGATTTCTCTGTATTTCCAGCTACGAAAAAGGTCAGGACTTTATGCGCCAGGCCGCGGAAACAGGCGTGAAACCGACGCTGCTGACCGTGGAAAAACTGCGCGATGCCCCGTGGCCGCACGACATTCTCGAAGACATCACCTTCATGCCCGACACGTTCAGTGTCGATGATCTGATCAAGACCGTGTGCTGGATGAGCCGTGGCCGCCACTTCGACCGCGTAATCGCACTTGACGAGTTTGACCTCGAGGCGGCCGCCAAGGTTCGCGAGCACACCCGCATTCCCGGCATGGGCGTTACATCGACTGCCTACTATCGCGACAAGCTGGCGATGCGCACCGGCGCCAGCGAATCCGGCTTCCTGGTCCCGGAATTTTGCCGCGTTTTGAACTACGACGAACTACGCGCCTACATGAAGGGCGTGCACGGGCCCTGGCTGCTGAAGCCGCGGGCGGAAGCCTCCGCGTTGGGTATCCGCAAGATCTACGAGCCCGAGCAACTGTGGCGGACGCTCGATGAGTTAGGGGAAGCGCAGACGAATTATCTACTGGAGCAGTTTGTTCCCGGCGATATTTTTCACGTCGACTCCATTGTCAGCGAACACAAGGTGGTGTTTTCTGCTGTGCATCAATACGGCAAGCCGCCGATGCAGGTGATGCACGAAGGTGGCGTTTTCACCACGCGCACCGTAGACCGATCGAGTCGCGAATGGAAGGAACTGACCGAGGTTAACGCGCGGCTCGCTCCTGAGCTGGGAATGGCGCGTGGCGTTACGCATGGTGAGTACATTCGCGCTCACGAAGACGGACGCTTCTACTTCCTCGAAATTGCGGCACGGGTCGGCGGGGCATTTATCTCGGACCTCATCGAAGCTGCGACCGGCATCAATCTCTGGCGCGAGTGGGCACGTCTCGAGGTGGCCGATCTACGCGGCGAGCCGTATGTGCTTCCGATCTTCACTGAGAAGTACGCCGGCAGCGTCTTGTGCCTGGCGAAGACTGAGGAGCCGGATACCAGCTCTTTCGACGCGCCCGAAATTGTCACGCGCATGAGGAAGCATCATCACGCCGGGCTGATTGTCTGCTCTGAGAATCCCGGCCGGGTGAGGGAACTGCTCGATCGGTACAGCACCGAATTCGCGCAACGGTTTCTGGCCGCGCTGCCGCCACCGGACAAACCAACGTCGTGAATGGAAGAGTGCCGTGCAATTTGTGGCGTTGCAGGGTGCGTTTATCTTTTTCCAGGCCAGAAGTCGGCTGGTCTCAGACGTCGACGCCTGATCGCCTGCACTGATGGGTTGAATGGCCTTTCGACAAATCCCCGCAAGGAGGAGCGATGAATTTCAACGAACATCCTGAACTCGTAAGCTGGCCCGAGATGCACTACGTCTTCGTCGAGCGGATAGGACCCTTCATGGAAAACGCCGGCGCCGCGTGGCAGCAGGCGCATCCGCTGGTGCCGGCACTGCTTGAGAACAACAAGATCACCGGCTACATGGCTCTCTACAAGATGGGCCCAAAGGTCTACAGGGCAGGTTTCTCGCTCGCTGGTCCGCCAGTGAAACTTCCCGACGGACTCAAGTATGAAAAAATCCCCGGCGGCAAATACGTCCGCTTCGAGTTGACCGGGCCATACGACCATCTTCCCCAGGCTTCGGGTCGCGCGTGGGCTATCGTCGCCGAGAAGAAGATCGAAGTGCGCGATGATTTCGCCATTGAGAACTACGTTAACGATCCGCGCACGACGCCGCCGGAACAATTGATCACGCATATTATGATCCCGACAGTTTGACGCTCGGGCCGGCCTTTTACAATGGCTGCGGGAGAACGCATGGCAGGGAAGTGGCAATATCCGCATCGCCGTTGGAATCCGCTGCGTCAGTCGTGGGTGATGGTTTCGCCGCATCGGACGCAGCGGCCGTGGCAGGGCGAGGTTGCGCAGAAGACTGCGCCCTCGGCGATTCACTATGACCCTGCATGCTATCTTTGCCCGGGCAACCAGCGCGCGGGCGGAGCGGCGAACCCGCAGTACGACTCCATCTTCACCTTTGTAAACGATTACGCCGCGTTGCTGCCCGATGTGCCCACGCCGGAGCAAAACGCTGCAACTGCTTCGCCGCTGCTGATTGCCGAGCCTGCGCGCGGGCTATGTCGCGTGCTCTGTTTTCATCCTGACCACAGCCTGACGCTGGCACGCATGACGCAGCCCGAAATTCGCCGCGTGGTGGATGCGTGGACGAGCGAGTACGAAGAGCTGGGTGCGATCGACTGGATCCAGTATGTGCAGGTCTTCGAGAACCGGGGCGCGATGATGGGTGCGAGCAATCCACATCCTCACGGGCAAATATGGTCGACAGGATTCGTGCCCGATGAACCCGCCGCGGAGACGATTGCGCAGCGCGAGCATATGGCGAAGAATGGCCACTGCCTGTTATGTGATTACATCGCCGCCGAGCGAGCTGCCGGCGAGCGGGTGGTGTTTGAGAACGATTATTTTGCCGTGCTCGTGCCATGGTGGGCCGTGTGGCCATTCGAGGTGTTGCTGGTGAGCAAACGGCACCTTGGGGCAATGCCGGAGATGCAAAGCGAAGAGCGCGATGCTCTGGCCGATGCGTTGAAACGGATCACGACCCGCTACGACAATCTGTTTGAGACCAGCTTCCCTTACACGATGGGATTTCACCAGTCGCCCACTGACGGCGTTCCGCATCCCGAGTGGCATTTTCATGCGCATTTCTATCCGCCGCTTCTCCGCTCGGCGACGGTGCGGAAATTCATGGTGGGATTTGAAATGCTCGGCATGCCGCAACGCGACATCACCCCGGAAAGCGCGGCAGAGCGGCTGCGCGCGTGTTCGGAAGAGCACTTCTGGCCGCGAGAGTGAAGAGAAAGCTGTCAGCCATCAGCTTTCAGATCTAAAACACGTGCTTGTGCGGCGTCTCTGGCTGGGCTGTACGGACGGTCCGCGTCCGTTTCATCTGGTACATCGAGCGATCGGCGGCTTCGAGCAGGGCATCGACGTCTCTCCCGTCCTCGGGATAACGCGCGTGTCCGATGCTTGCGGTCAGGTGCAGGGTGCGGCCTTCAAAGCGAAAGGACTGATCTGTCTCCTGCGAGACACGCTCGACAATTGCGATCAAGTCAAGGCTGCCTGAGATTTCGCTGAGGATGACGCCGAACTCATCGCCGCCGAGCCGTGCCACAAGATCGGATTTTCGTGGAATGCGACTGATGCGCAGCGCCATTTCGCGAATTGCCGCATCGCCAGCGCGGTGGCCGTAGCTGTCGTTCACGTGTTTAAGCCCATCCATGTCGAGGACCAAAATGCCGAGGGGCTCAATTTGCCGACGCCCCGGCAATATGCGGTGACGGAGGCGGTCGAAGAAGAGGCTGCGGTTGGCGAGGCCGGTGAGCGAGTCGTGGGTGGCCTGCTGATAGAGCGCGTTGGTCTCGTTGCGTGCAGCGTAGTACATCGCGGCTGCGATCAATTCGCTCATCAACTCCAGGACGCGCACATCGCGAGCAGTAAAGGCATGGGTCAAGGTCGACACCAGTTTTAGAGCGCCCACAACCGAGCCGTCGTGCTTGAGAGGGGCCACCACCATTGAGCGGATTCCGGTCAGTTCACAGGGCTCGCGATTGACGCGCGGGTCAACCAGGGTGTCGTCGGAGTGAAGAATCTGGCCTTCGCTTGCGCACAATCCCGACAGGCAGGCGTCTCGTTTCACTCGCGTGCCGAGCAGGGGACGGGCGATGCCGCTGGCGCCGCGGTACACCATTTCATCCCCCTCGGTGTATTCAACGATCGCCCCTTCAGCATTGGTGAGGCCGGGAACGCGTTCGACCACTTCATTCACAACGCCGGACAGATCGAGGCCCAGTTTGGCGATCTCCGTCTGGAGACGAATGATCTCCATCAAAATGTACGGATCACTGGTGACGCTGCTCTGCACGTCGGTCATGGGCCCTCGGTCCATTGGTAGGAAGATTCTGTGCCTCAACTCTCCGCAAAACGTCCCTTGCGACGAATTGCTGCGGCGCCAGGAGATATCGTGAATCCGATCATCGCCAGGCAGAGTTCAAGCTAATCCCCCCTGAGGGTTGGATGCATCCTGCGCTCGAGCGCGAGCAGGCCAGGCGAAGAATGTCAGGGAAGTATCGGTGATGTCCCTCAATACGGGTGCAATTCGGCAGCGTGCCCGGTTGCATACGCCAGCGTGGTTGAAGGGAGGACGCCCAAGGAGTGGGCATCCTCCCTTACAGCGAATTTGCATCACAAGGCGCCGGTTATCGGTCGCTCAGGCGCGCATGCGTCCGTTAGTTTGCAGCACCTGACTGCGCAGGGCCAATCTGGGTGCCGATAACACTGCCGGAAATTACGATTTCAACACGCCGATTCAACTGGCGTCCTTTTGCCGTGGTGTTATCCGCTACAGGATCGCTGGGGCCATAGCCTAGCGCGGAGAGCTTACCCGGGTCGAGACCTTGTGTAACCAGGAAATTGAGTACACCGTCGGCGCGTTGTTCCGAAAGCTTCTGATTGAAATCAGCACTGCCGGTGGAGTCGGTATATCCGCCGATGGCGAGCTGCAGCGACGGGTAATTGAGGACAATGCCGGAGAGCCTGGCGAGTGCTACTTGTGCTGCCGGGCTCAGGTCTGACTTGCCGGTGCTGAACAGAACGTCTCCCATGTTTACGACGAGACCGCGCGACGTATCGGTAGTGGGAAGAACTTTATTGAACTGAGCGAGCAGACGAGCACGCAGTTGTTGTTTTTCCAACTCCAACTTGTCTTTGGCGGCAGCCTGTGCGGCGATCTCCGCATCTGCCTTGGCCTTGGCTTCCGCCGCGGCTTCGTCTGCCTGGCGTTTCGCTTCTGCGGCGGCTGCATCCGCTTTGGCCTTGGCTTCGGCTGCTTCGGTTGCCGCCTTTGCTTCTGCTTCTGCCTTGGCCTTTGCCGCTGCGTCCTCTCTTTCTTTCACGATGCGTGCTTGATCCTGGCGCTCGACGGAAAGGGCCCGGGCATCTTCAGCAAACTGCACGGTCTGGCGCGCAGAGGCGATTACGGCGTCGTTGCCGGACTTGTTCTTGATTGCGTATTCCATCTGCTCGAGGCTTCCGGCCGCCTTTGAGTAGACTTCCGGTGCGAATTTGTCGGCGCCGTGATCTTTCGCCACTTCTACTGAATTACGTGCTTCATAAACAGAAAGCGGCGTCTTGGGGTCAAGGGTCAGCGAGAGGGGATTCCCCATCTTCTGGTATTGAGCGCGTTTCATGAGCTTGTACTCAGAGACGGGAAAGATTTTTCCTTGGGTCTTCTTGTTCGGCACACTTTGCAGGACGACCATTTCGCTGGGAACCCTGACCGCGAAATAGGGCTCGGCCGTAACGATCAAAGAGAAAGCCTGCGCCGGCGTGGTTGCGCTGAGCTTTCCTTCTCCGTTCTTATTGAGGAGAACTTCTCCCAAGTTTCCCGTTCTGCCTTCGGGAGTAACAATCCAAAGAACGTAGGTCAGAAATTCGGTGCCAACGGTCTGGGCTGGTTGAAGGCCCTTGACTGAGAGGTTGACACTCGCCCGGTCAGCTTTCGATTTGATCTCGACTTTGACGTCACCGGTCCCATTGGGCATCAAGTCGGTGCCCACCATGTTGACCTTTGTGCCGCCGCTTCCAACCAAATATCCAACGGCTTCGACCGTCTTTGTGGTCAGAGCGGACGCTGGAATTTCCTGCCCCTGCTGTGCGCTCGCGTCTTGAGCGACAGCTGCAGTTGTCGTTGCCAGGAAGGAGCAGAACAATGCTGCCCCGATGCTCGACATTCCCATTCGTGCATTCATCTATCTATCTCCCACTTGGATCGGATAAGTCCCTGTTAGATCCAGCCTTGCGGCGGTTCAGAATCGTAGCCTCGCACCCAGAGGTCTCCGCCGATGTGGTCTCTGGAGCCATTTACGTAAGAATTGAGCTGCGAGATGAAGATATCCGAGTGGGATGAGATTTAACACTGGCAGAATTGCCAGTCACGGTGTTTTGCATGCATGCCGAAGCCGCCAATATCGACTCGGACGGCACGCCGGTCGGTACGCGGCGGGACTGATGGAGCGAAACGCAGGGAGCACCGCGTATAGGCTGGCGAGCTTGGTGTATCTACGGCTTTTTATTCGGGGCGCGTTCTGGCTACGGACCTATCATTGTGTTTCACGGCGTCCTGGAGGAAGGCGTGTTGGAACGGAACGGGCCGCTGGCTTTGACGATTCGGGCTGCTGTGAGTCTGGCGATCCTCGGCCTCTTTCTGTACGCGCTATCGCATTTCGGGCCTCCCACTTATTTCCCAAGCGGCAGGAAGCACACCCCTATTTCCGCCGTGTTGGGCGCGGCGTTCTTGTTTTCGGTGGTTAGTCTTTTCTTCCGGCTCAGTGGCAGAAGTGACCCGCAAGAAATTAGCGTTTACAGCGGGTCGCAGCGGTCCATGGTCCTTACTGCATCTGGTCGAGCATTTCTGAAAATGCAGCCTTAAGTTTCAAGGCCTTCTTGATCTCGTCAGCCGTGACGTAAGCGTACTCTCCGTATTCGAGGAAGCTGGGGCGCTGATGATCGCGCACAAACTTGACGAAGGCGGGGGCGTTCGACTTCCAGTCTGCAGGGAACCCTTCGAGGTTCTCAAAGATGGTGTTGATGCCGTATTTGGTGAAAAGCGCGACAGCGTCCTCGGTGTACTTGTCGAAGTCAGTGTCGAAAATTCCCTGATACATGAAGTAGGTGTCGTTGCCGATGTCGAAGAGGACCCAGCGCAAATAGTGAAGCTTGAGTGCTTCGAGAGCGTCGGGCAGACCGGCAATCGTGTCTTCAATTTTCTTGCCATAGGCGCGGATGATCTGCTCCCTGCCGGGAATGATTTTCGCGATGATGGTGAAGCCGTAATTTGCGGGCGATCGCGGATAGGTGGGACCGTAACGGCCCGGTGTGAGCTCGAAGTAGCCCTCCTTGGGAATCGCCATCGCGGCGGGTTTCGTCCAGTCCTTTGCCGCTGGAGCGTTTTGCGGCGACTTCTGAGCGGATGCGGGTGCGGTTTGAGTGGCCATATCGTGCTCCTTTACATGTCTGGGAGAGGCATTTCGTGTGAGGGCGGAGATCACCCCAATTCAAGCCAATGCTAGGGAGATCCCCAAAAGCCGTCTACTAGGGAAAGTGATAGGGGAACAGGCGGTGAACCCGCGAGTCAGGTCTTCAAAGGGAGACACAACTTGCGCTTTATATCCAATCTAAATAAGTTATCTTCCGAAATGGTGAGCCCGCTGGGACTCGAACCCAGGACCCACGCCTTAAAAGGGCGTTATCGGCGGTTTCGCACGGGGCTGCACTTTATGGCAAAGAGTAGAACAAGTTAATTAATTACATATATTTACATCAACAACTTGGATAAAATCCATTGCACCGGATTGCAAGCAATACAGTTCTCGTGTATCACATTTGTATCACAATCTGTCGGTTCCACCTTCCGGGAGAATGTGATACAGCTTTCGATGTTGGGGTGAAGGAAATGGCAAAACGTCCAAAGCAAGTCGCAGGGGTATACGAGAGGGTCCCGGATGGCGGCACGTGGTGCGCGCGAATCCGGGTTAATGGGAAGTTGGTGCGAAAAAGCTTCGGGCTAGGTCCAAAAGGGCGGGCCGATGCGATTGCTTGGGTGGAAAAGGCTAGGACAATCCGGCGCACCGGAGAAGGGGTGTTGCCGACGACGGCCAAGCGGGCCGTCCTGACTACTGCCGAGGTCGCTATCCTCGGTGACACCAATGCGATCACTGTCGGCAAGTTGTGCGACGAGTTTGAGCGCTACGTGAAGGCGCATCCGGAGGAGTATCGAGATCAGACCAACCCGCCCAAACGAATCGCGGTGATCAAGAAGGTGTTCGGTGACCGTGCCGCAGCGACACTCAGGGCGACCGCAATCGAGAACTGGCTCGATGAAATTCAGGAGGAGCGGGACCTGGCGAATGCGACCATCAACAAGATGCGCGGCACTCTTTCTATGATCTTCAAACACGGTAAGCGGAAGGACCTTGTCAACATGAATCCTGCGGCCGATGTCCCTCTCCGCGATGTGGGACATGGGATTATCGAGCGCTTCCTCAGTTCCGATGAGGAGAAACGACTACGAGAAGTCTTACAGCGAAAGATCAACTCCCACGATTCCATCAAACAGCCTGAGCTGCGTAAGCAAGCAATTCACCGGCTCCTGGAGTTCGAGGTCTCACTCAAGTCGGGGATGCGCAGGTCAGAGCAATACAATCTGCGATGGGGTGACGTCGATTTTGAGCGTCGCATAATGCGCCTTAGAAAGACAAAGAATGGAAAGCCGCGCAACGCCTTCATGATCGATGATGTCTCGGCGGCGCTGAAACATTTGCATGACCTCGATCTGGAACGCCGAGATCGATCGGGGAGCCAACCGAACAAGTCACCGAAAGATGTTGTCTTCGCCAAGGCTGAAAACAAGAAGTGGTGGCAGGCCACGCTGGACGAAGCAAGAATCCAAAACTACCGGTGGCACGATAACCGCCACACCTTCTGCTCACGGCTCGTACAGGCGGGCGTGCACCTGAAGGTTGTCCAAGAGGCTGCGGGCCATGCCACCATCGCCTCGACCATGCGATATGCGCACTTCGCACCGTCGCAGGTGCTGGATGCGATGGCTGTCTTGAACGCGAATCGACAATAGTCAACGGAATGATCGAGCAGACTGGGATTCACATTCTTAGTCGTGTTGGTTAAAACTTTCGAGCCGTGATGTTTGCCTCCGCTTTTTCGCAGCCTCAGTTTAGTTCGCTCCCCTTGCAGCCGATTGCTCCGAGTTGCAGAGATGGGCTGAGACCGGACGAAACGGCATATGGTTCCCAGGCGTCCGATGAGTGTCGGGTCGAACCAATCTTGCGCTAGGCATCAAGTGATATTCCTATGTCCATCATCCGGTAGCACGATGCCGCTTTCAGTAACCTTGGAGATCGGACACAGGCCCCGGGGCATGTGCCCCGCACGGGTTCGGATTTTTCACTTGCCAAACTTTATCGAAATCGAGAATAATATATCTCGAAAGCGAGGTTTTGTATGGCAACCGTACTGGCTGCTCCGAATGTGGCTGGATACTCCTTCGATCAGGCTCCAAACCTTGCAGATGCCCAGGAGCGCAGAAAACTAAGCGAGAGCGCGATCAAGGTTTTCGTGAACATCGCGCAGAAATGGGAGTTGAACGAAGCTCAGGCGCGAGGACTGCTGGGTGGTGTGGCTTCTTCAACCTTTCATGCGTGGAAGACAAAACCCAAGGGCAAACAGCTCGACCAGGATACCCTGACGAGAATTTCGCTCGTCATTGGAATCTACAAAGCATTGAATATCTACTTTGGCAAGCCGTGGGCAGATCGCTGGATTACGCTCGAAAATCGCGGTCCGCTCTTTGCCGGCCGGGCTCCTATCGACTACATGCTCCGCCATGGCCAGCCGGGCATGGCCGAGATCCGCCGTTTGCTGGATGCTTGGCGGGGTGGACGTTGACGCCTCCGGTTCGGGACTTCAGCCAGAAGGGAATGCATCGGCTGATCCCCTCACGATACAGCGAAACCGAAACTGTTTTAGAAGAGGTCGTGGCAGACGCGGCGATGCTCGCCGATGCCGCCCGGCTCGATGCCGCAACGAACGAGCGGATTCAGGGCGAGCTTTACGGTTTGAGCGGAATCAGTCATTTCGAACTGGTATACGGAATTCCCAATGCTCAAATTATCCGGGCAGCATTCCTTCATCCGGGTCCGTTCGGTTCTCGCTTCAATGACACGACGCGCGGTGCTTGGTACGCGGCCAAGAAGGTTGAGACTTCGATTGCGGAAGTTGCTTATCACAAGTCAAAGCGGCTTTCGGAAATCGTCGTTCCTGGATTGCCTCAAGAACGACCGAACGAAGACGTTTCCACCTACGACGATTGGCAAGCTGACTTTCACTCGCCCTTTCATGTTCTGGAGCCGGCGGAAAAATACGGGCATTGCCTTCAGCCAGAACCTGTGCCGCAATGCTACATGCCATCGCAGCTATTAGCGCGACAGCTTCTCACCCAACAGTCGAATGGGATCCTTTATCCAAGCGTCCGCCACCAAGGCGGGGCGTGCCTTGTCTGCTTTCGCCCCCCTCTCGTCTATCAGCCGCGTCGGGCCGAGAGGTATGAGGTTCGGTTGCGGATCGCGAAGGAAGGATACAAACCCACGTTCCAAGTTATTCCGTCGTAGGCGAATAGTTGAGTCACCGTAACTGAAAAAACTAACCAGCCAGCCGTTCGGGATGGTCGGAACGGGCAAACTTACGCACGTCTTCGATCGGAATCAGAACGCGCGTTCCGATCCTTCGGGCGGAGAGCCGCTTGTCAGCGACCAGATAATCCACACCCCGGACACTGATTGAGAGCAACTGCGCCGCCTCTTCACGACTTACCAGGAGTTTGGCTTGTGGCGGCACGGTCGCGTTCGCCGGCGGTTTGCGCTCTCCATTCTTCCTGGCCCGCCTTGGCGGGTGCGGTTTGCGGGTACCGGAATTGCCGAGAGTCGGAGGCATCGGGCTGGATCCGCTCAGGTGCGAATGGCTCACGTGATCAGTTTTGTCGTCGATGGCGGAATCCTCAGCTTCAGCCGGGTAGGGCAGCGAGTATTGCCCCGCATCAGTCGCGCCAAGAAAACGCTGCGGAAGGGAAGAAGAACGCAAGAAGCACCTCGCCGGTCTTGCACAGCTTGACAATAGCGAAATGTAGACGTAGCGTCAAGTTGTAAATCTACAGTCCGGGGACAACGGGAGAACAGGGCCGAAAAAACAGCGAAACTGCAAGAATCCGGACCGGCTCAACAGCAGCAGGTGGTCTCGATCCGCGCCTCCGAGGAGCTCCGGTACAGGCTCGAGCATCTGAGAAAAGTTCTCTCCCTGAAGAGCGGCGAGAACGTGTCGATATCCGAGGTAGCGAAGCAGCTTCTCGAGTCTGCCGATGATGAGCGTGTGGAGTTCGTCAAGCTGATCTCCGATCCGATCAAATCGCTGCTGAATATCCGGCAGAAAGCGGAAGCAAACCTCCCACTTTCCAAGACCGAATGGCTGATGGTCGCCTGGTTCTGTCAACGCGGCGCAGAGGCGCTGTCGGACAACGTACAGAACCAGATTTCCAACGAGTCTCTCATCGGCATTCTCGAAGCATTTCGCGCGGTCTACAATCTGCAAACCGCAAAGCGTACCCCGAGAGATCCGTTTTACATTGCGAATCTCGTCACGGACGAAGAGGCCGCGAACGAGAGAGCAGCAGAGATCGGAAGCAGGGATGTTCGTCGGGCGGTTGATAGGTCGATCCAGACCCTCCGAGATCCATCGGAGCACCAGCGGAAGCCGATCCTTGCCGGGCGGAGTCTCTTCTACGTGATCGACGAGACCGAGATCGTAAGTATTCAAAAGCTCAACGAAGTGCTCATGCCATATTGGAAGATCCTGTGGCGAGTATGCGCACGGGGCCACTACTTTCAGCGGGGCGAACCAATCTTCGATGAGGTCGCGGCCCGGGAGGTATTTGACCCCTTTGTCGATCCTCCATTACCCGGATTTGAGGAAGGCGAATGCAGCATCTTTTTGCCCCGTGATCGAACGGGTGGATTCGCGCTTTGCATCAACTTGCCCGGTAAGCTTTCGCCTATGTATCCGATGAGCCAATTCGCCATCATCTCCGAGTTCCGGACGATGATGGAAAAGCTTGATATCGAGCACGACGAGTCCTTTTGGCGCGGATATTACTTCTTCGCTAACACCCAACCCTTGGTGACTGGCGCATTGGGTATCGGCTTCCGCGCAAACAATAACGGGATTAAGTTCTACCTGGAGCGCAGCGCGTGGCTGGCGATTCGCAATCTGCTGCGGCG
>NZ_JBARMD010000527.1:0-22412 GCF_049802275.1 Occallatibacter sp.
CCACAAGGTAACTCTGTTTATGGTGTTATTGTTGCTTCTCACTGGCAAACCTCTATTGCCACAGACCGCTGCCAACCAATATGTGGTCAACGATTCTCACTTCCATCTGACGAATTACATTCAGCAGGGCACCGACATTCATGCCTTTCTGGATATCATGGGGACTAAGGTCGGGCGAGTAGCACTGTTCGGAATCCCGCTGCAGCAGGAGTGGTCCTACGAGAATTCGGGGGACTTTGCTCCGACTTATTACTTACAGACAGACGCTCCTCTTTACTACTACTCCTTCACAGATGCATACATTGCTATGGCGTATCGCTCACTTACGCCCGAGCAACAAGCTCGTTTCGATCCAATGATTACCGGATTCAATCCTGCCGACATGTATGGTGTTGATCATATTAAACGCGTTCTGCAAACGTTCCCAGGCGTCTTTTCAGGCATCGGCGAATTCAGCATTCACAAGGAGTTCGTTTCTGCGAAGGTCGCAGGAGAGACGGCGAGTTTGACGAATCCGGCTTTGGACCGCATTCTCGATTTCGCCGGGGAAGCTGGTCTGGTCGTCATCATCCATAACGATATGGATGTTCCATTTGCAAAAGAAGGCGCCGAGCCTGTTTATTTTGCTCAAATGAAAGCATTGTTAAAGCGTCATCCAAATACTGTGATCATCTGGGCGCACTGCGGAGTTGGGCGAGTCGTCCGGCCGGTTAAAAAGCATGTGGCTATACTCGAATCAATCCTTAGCGATCCGGCGATGAAGAATGTGTATTTCGATATCTCCTGGGACGAAGTTGCCAAGTACATTGTCTCCAGTCCGGAGACGGTTCAAACCACAGCCGATCTGATCAATCGGTATCCCGATCGCTTCCTTTTCGGCACCGATGAGGTTGCGCCCGCCACGCAGGATAAGTATTTGAAGGTTTACTACCAATACGATCCTTTGTGGAAGGCTCTGACTCCAGAGGCTGGCAACATGGTGCGCAAGGGTAATTACGAGCGGATTTTTGATAACGGAAAGCAAAAGGTTCGAACTTGGGAAGCGGCTCACGTCAAATAGAGACCACTTAAATGGTCGATTCGGTAAGTGATGCAACGCAGCGCTTTCAGAGTACCGTGCCGGCCGGCTTCTCGGTTCATGAAATCAAACTACAACACTTCCGCTGGCTTGGGAAGAATCAGTAAGGAGAAAGTCGCAATGAAAGCTACACGTACAACTCTACACAGTTTGCTGGCTTTGGCGGCAGGTATGCTTTTCCTCGCCTCCTCTGCGGTCGTGAACGCGCAGGTACAAACGACCAAGGACGCAACAACCACGGGATCGACGAGGCAGATCAAGGTTGAAAAAGGAACTGTAGTTATGGTTTCCGGCAATGACCTCTGGGCCAAGGACGAGAGCGGTCAGATTCGGCATTTTCCGAATGTTCCGGAGAGTGTTCGTGTCACGGTGAATGGTCAGCAACTTGGTATCCACGACCTGAAGCCTGGAATGGTGGTCGAGCGCACTACCATTACAACGACGACAGACAAGCTCATCACAACGGTGCAGACAGTCACTGGCAAGGTCTGGCACGTCAATCCGCCGTTGAGCGTAATCCTGACGATGGATGACGGCACGAACCAGCAATTCAAGATTCCCAAAGGTCAGAAGTTTAATGTCAATGGGCAAATGACGGATGCCTTTGGTCTGAAAAAGGGCATGAAGATATCTGCAACCAAGATCGTTGAAGTCCCGGAAACTCACGTTACGCAGCAGAAAATCCTGGCTGGACAAATGCCTCCGCCTCCGCCTCCCGCACCGGACCAGCCGATCCTGATTGCCGTCCTGGTTCCGGTTCCCGCTCCTGCTGCGGCTCCGGCCGAGGCACCTGCTCCTAGTCTTCCCAAGACCGGCAGTTCGCTGCCTTTGATTGGTCTTATCGGTCTGTTGTTAATCGGCGCCTCGTTCGGTATGCGCTCCTTCCGCCGGTCATAGTACCTCTCGTTTCTTTCCGAGTGGGGCTCGCTTCTCAATTTATGGAGGAGTCCCACTGGAAAGAAATTCCCGCGACTTCTCCAGAGTGGAAGTGCAGAAATGCGAGGTTGAAAGCTGGATTCTGACCATGAAAAACAACTCCCACATGTCGATCCTGCGTTCTCTTGAAGGCGCCGCGTGCATAGTAGTCATTTTGTGGGGCATTAAAGCCTCATCTACGGTTCTGGGCCCCCTGCTTCTGGGCCTCATACTTGCCTATGCCGTGACCCCTTTTCCGACATGGCTCATGCATCGGTTCATACTTTCGAAACGCCGTGCTACAGCCGTGACAGCCATTGCGCTAGCTGCCGTGGGTCTATTGGCCTTGTTCACACTGGAAGCAGGTATCGTGCGGCTGGCCGCAAGAATGCCGCTTTACGAGCAACATCTGGGTGGTCTCTACGACCAAATCGCGGCATTAGTTAGTCGTTTTGGAGTAGCCGACCCCGCAACTCTATCCTTACAGAAGCTGCTTACACCTGAACGACTCGGCGAAATGGTGATCTCCATCGTCCCGCAGGCGGGTGCAATCGCCTCCGAGTCGCTACTGATCTGCCTATTGGCGTCTCTCTTCCTCATGGAGATGGTGGAGGATGGAGGAGTTAAGCCGAGCCTGATGGCAACAACCCTGCTAAAGCGGGGGGCGTACGCTCGAAGCTACGTGGCTGTCACTGCTAAATCCGCAGCCATAAATGCCGTGCTCAATCTTGGGTTCCTGCTTGCCCTGGGAGTAGATACTCCGTTTTTGTGGTGCTTCGTTTATTTCTTTCTGGCCTTTATTCCTTTCCTGGGGCCTTCGATTGCGATGCTCCCTCCCATTTTCCTTGCGTTACTAATGCTTGGCTGGAAAAGAGCTTTGCTCGTGGCCTGCTCCCTGATCGTCACCCAACTGATCGTAGGAAATGTCGTCATGCCGATCCTCGCGAAAAAATCCATGAGCATCTCCTTTCTGGAGATCACGTTGTCATTGATTGCCTGGTCGTTCCTGCTCGGGATTCCAGGCGCGATTGCCGCCGTCCCCTTGACTCTGGCTTTGAAGGAACTTATAGCGAAGAGCCGGGCACAAAGTCAGCTCGCCGAACAAACATCAACGTGAGGTTTCGGGCGCATGCTTTCGCGGTTGCCATGCTACGAGTGATCTGGTTCCCTGCAAAACCAAGATCGCACATCGTAATGGATTCGCCTTGGAGTTACGGAAAAGAGCTCACCGCGAAGGATGCGGCGTTGTCGCTAAACACGACGCAGATGACGACCGCATCTTTTGTGATGAGGCCGTTGTGACGACAGGCTTGCTGCTAGACGCTTCAGCTTCCACTCCAAGGTGCTGGGAGGGGCTAACTGAGGCTCTTGATGGCAAAGATGACCCGTCTCTCCGGAATGGCGATACCCGAAAAATGACCAGGTGGGAGTTTTTGCCGCATTGCCCGCACATGCCAGTATATGAAATTGTCGCCAGATCTTCTGCCATCGCAATCGCTGAACCCAGGTAGAAGGCAATGGGCGACAGAACCATGCGCCCTCGCCAAGGCGAAGGGAATCGAGCTTCGCCCCGGCGGCCTTCAGCACCAGACGGACCGGGGCGCCGGCTGTGCGGTGGCTCTCATCGGACATGCACAGCGCGCGGATTTATTGTCCCGCAATGCTTTGCCTATCGCCGTGCGATCAGTTCGTTAACCCGCCTGCAAAGCGTCTGAGGCGAGCTCAGTTGGAGCTTTCGACCATAGGAATGTTCCCCGCCAGCTGAAGGCTGATCAAAAGGTCGAGGCGTCGGTCGATCTGGTACCACAACGCGGTTTTCTTGGCCGAAATGGCGTTCTCGAATAGAGGCACGTATTTCGAGCGGGCAGCGGTGAGCTGCTCGTCGATAGCTGCTGCCCTCTGGATGAACAGATTGGCCTGTTCATCGGTCATCGTGTCATAGTTCGCCGCATAATCCTTAATGAGCGCTACGCGGGCATCGCCTATGGTAGCAACTTCGGCTGCATACTGGTCATAAATAGGCCAGAACTTAGTGGCTTCCTCCGCGGTCAAGTTCATGTTCTCGGCAGTTACCGATTTCCTCGATGATTGAACATCTGCTCGCATCATCTTGATGTCCTGGTCCAAGCTTGCCGTGGACGATGCGTGCGCGCCTTGCGCAGTTTGTGCTGCTTGGGCAAGTATCGGTTCGCCGGCAAGCGCGATGGCGCCGAGCAAAGTGAAAGTTACCAGTGTTTTCTGTTTCGACATTTCGGTTTTCCTATTCCGGTGTTGGTTGTCGTCTGTGCGTTATGCGGCGTCCCCTGACAACGGGCGTCGCGACGAAAGTCTTAGATCGCATGTCTGTTCACGTCCAAGAACGATTTCAGGGCCCTCAACATCTGCGCCAAGCGCTGAATATCTCGTTGACTGAGTCCAAAACTGATCCGTTCATTTGCCAGTTGGCGGCGGGTACTTCTTGAACATCTTCGAAATTTTCTTTTGAATCAGTGGGACATCTTTGTCGGGATTGTCGGTGACAATGTCTCCTTCGACGCTCCACCAGACTGCCTTTTTCAATTGCGAATCCGCGAGCTCTACGATGAAGGTGCCCTGTTTAACCATTGAAGAGCCCTGAATCGAATACACAAGCTTGTTTCCAGAGCTGAAGGATACAAAGAGGTTCGGATTCGCGTCCGCCTCCACCTTCTGCAATCCCTTTCCTTGCAGAGCAGTGTCAATCATGTCTTGAACGGTATGTTCCAGGCTGGGTGTAGCTAGATGAGAAGTTCTCCACGCATAGGTCTTGTACTTGGAAAAGTCAGTTCCTCGCACCCAGTCCACTTTGACGTCAGAGTTTACATACGGCACGGCCTCCTGGGCGATTGATACCAAAGGAATCAGGCTTAGAATGCCGACAGTTAGGAGTTGGAAACCAATCCTCATGAGATCCTCCATTCCTGCGTCAGTTCATTGTTACTGTGCAGAATCAATGAAAAGTTACTGTACTTATCGCGCAGCAGCTACTAGGGATTCCCCTAGTGTGAATAACAGAGAAGCCTCCGAGATCTCTCATCCCTAGCTCTCTTGGAATTCGCAGTCAAGGCCCGCAGTCGCTCGTAGCAGGCAGCACAGAGGTGAGAAGCGGAAGAGTGCACAAACAGAGATCCTCGTGCGCCCCAACCACCATTTGCATTAATGACGGAGCCTGCCGCTAAGGGAAAGCGTGAAATCCTATGTCGGCTGCACTAGGCATTTCATCCCGGAGTTTCGGACTGGTCGTCAGATCCGTTCGTCAAACATTTATTTGTCTGCTGGCGGAGGATACTTTTCAAACATTTTCGAAACTTTCTTTTGAAGCAGATGGAGAGCCTTGGTTGGGTTGTCAGAAAATATGTCCTCCGCAGTGCCCCACCAGATGGCTTTTTCCAGTTTCGGATCCATAAGCTCTACTATGAGAGTGCCTTTCTTCACGGGGCTTCCGTTGCTATCCAGCGTATAGATCTGCCTGCTTCCACCTTTCAAAACGACGATCAGGCTAGGGCTTGCGTCCATTCCGACTTTCTGCAACCCCTTCGCTTGTAGAGTGGCGTCCACTACACCTTCGGCAGTTTGTTGCTGGTCCGGAGTCACCTTAGACAAGGTCTTCAGTGTATAGGTGTGGTATTTGGAAAAATCCGTTCCCTGCACCCAGTCGACCTTAACCGAAGACTTCGGGTACAGTTCAACGTCGTCCTGGGGCAGGGATGCCAAGGGCGTCAGGTACAGAATGGCTATTGCAAGAAGTTGGCCGCTGATTTTCATGGTTCATCGATCCTGTCTATGTTCTGTCACGATCATGGAGATTCAAGGGAACGTTACCGTGCTTATCGCGCCAGGGTCTACTGGGGAATTCCCTAGTGGGTGTGCATGCAGGCTCTGAGAGAGTCTAAGAAGGTTCTCTGGTCGCATGCGAATCATGCCTCCACGCGGACTATCAATATCGGCTATTAGAAAGAAAGAAAGGGATACGGCCAGCGGTAAGACTATTAAGAGCGGGCTCGTTCGATGTGTTCCATGCCCGATCAGCAGGTTGCAGCCGATGGCGATCACTGCTAAGAGTACCCAGGCCTCAATTGGAATACGGTTCCACCAAGCGGCCTGCGTGTACCCTTCGGAGTTCAACACATCGTTCATGCCCCCGACGACCAGGGATGTCAAGATTGTCGGTTGGGCTACAGCACGAGCCTGGACGGCGGACCACAGTTCGTTCTGCAGTTGGGCCGTATCGGTGTCGATTTGCAGAAGTCGTTTCGCATCGCGGGTGGTATAGAACAATACACGCCTATCGAGATAGCTAATCAGTTGATCACGAACTATTTTCGTATCGGCAGCAGGCAGCAAGCCGGCGCGGGCATACTCCGTCCCAATCGCGTTAGCCTCTGCCTCCTCGTAGATCCTGCGTTGTTCGTAACGGCTCATGGCCATCGAAAAGGTGAATCCGATAAGGAGGCCCAGCAGCGACAGAGCGGTGCCTTGGACGATGCCGAAATCTTGTCGGTCGTCTGCGTCGAATGGTCTCAGCTTCTTTTGTCTAAATGCCCCGACATATGCTGAAACTCCCAGCACGGCGAAAGAGGATGCGAAAAGGAGAGATGGAAAATCAACAATAGTTCTCATGTTCCCTCTGTAGACGGAGGCGGCCACTGCCGCTCTCACTAATGATCTGTTTCTCATGTTCCATGCACACCCGAGCGTTTCCCCCTATCTTGAGGTGCCGGAGGGGTGGCGGAGGCGCCAATCGATCACGTGGCGCCGAGTTCACGGACGATCCTTCGACATCGAAAGAGAGGGAGAAATAAACCGTTTTCCTTTCATGGCTGCATTGATAGCGAGAACAAGATCATCCTTCATATGAGCCTTGATAACGTAGCCCAATGCCCCCTCATCGAGGCAAGCTCGAATGAATTCGTTTTCGTCGTGAATAGTCAGAAACACAATCCGAGCAGCTGACCGAGACTTCCGAAGCAGGCGCGCAGCCTCTATTCCGCCCAAAATGGGCATAGTGATGTCGGAAATAATGACATCCGGATTGAGCACCTCTGCTTTGGAAATCAGATCCTGTCCATCCTGTGCGGTACCGACGACGTCGAAAGATGAAGCCAGCATTCTCGCTGTCGCTTCCCGGAGGGGCCCATGATCGTCAGCTATCAAAACGCGCGCACGATTCACGAGTCATCTCCCCTCGCGTGCTCTTTGAGAATGAGCTTGCGCTTTGGGCGGCAACAACTAGGGATATCCCTAGCGTAGTTGTCCGGGGCCGATCGGGAACCAAAGAATTCGCAGTTGATCACTGGAGCAACAACTGGCAACGCTCTTTGCAGGTAAGAAACTTCACACTTAGGGATTTCCCTAGTTGTGGGGTACGTCGAGCCAAAACTACGATCGTCTCGGAATCAGGCTTAAGCGCAGCTGTCAGCTCGATCGGCCGTCCGTGAATTCAGATAATTCTCGGATGGCGGCGATTGAGGTGTGCGTCATTCAAGGGTCATGTCGAGAAGTTCCAGGAGGCATCGTCAGCTACAACGGAATCGTCTACCAGAACGATCTCGGACCGGATACCGCACAAATCGCTGAAGTTATGGAACGCTACAACCCAGATAAGACCTGGCAACGCACTGACGATAGCTGGTGACCTAAGCGGACGAGGCCTTCGTTCGAGCCTTCCTCGAAAATATGAAAGGCTTGAGCCGCGAAGAACAGTGGTGTCTTGGAAACGGCGAATCACGCCACAAAAACTAAACAAGTCAGGGAGGAAAGTATGACATCTGTACTGGGCAGTAAATTGAAAAGCGTATCTCGAATCTCGCTGGTGCTGTCGATCCTGTTGATCATTTTCGGAATCCTCACGATTACCTTGCCGCTGGCGACGTCAATAGGAATCGTCCTGATTGTCGGATGGTTGGTCATTTTCAACGGGTTTACTCAACTCGTTCATGCCTTCCAGTCGAAGGGCATCGGAAACATCGTCTGGAAGATCCTTGTCGCTCTTCTGTACCTTGTGGCTGGAGCCTATCTGGTCGCTCATCCAGGTCTGGGCCTTGCCGGTTTCACCCTAGCTCTGGCGTTCTTCTTATGCGCAGAAGGGGTGACGGATGTGGTCGCTTATTTCTCAACGCGCAAAGATGCCGGCAACTCGCCGTGGATCCTGGTGGATGGAATCATCACCCTGATTCTGGGAATGATGATATGGAAACAGTGGCCGGTGAATTCGCTGTGGGTCATTGGCACACTGGTTGGCATCAGTATGGTGATGACCGGCACCACCCGTCTCATGATGAGCTTGGCAACTCGTAAGTTGGCTAATAATCTGACAAGTTAATCCGAGTGACCATAGCTCAGATTATCGGAATCAGCTTAGAATCTCCGGGGCGTGACAAAATGGGAATCGCACCCTCAAATCGCAGGGCATGTGACGCGGGTCACACCTTGGACCTTTGTTACATGCTTAAATATCGACACTCCGCAAGGCGCGGCACAGGAGTGTCGATATGAGACAATGGTGCGAAAAGTCCCCTCTTTCCGTTCTGATCGCTGATGATCACACTATTTTCTTGGAAGCGCTTCGATCTCTTCTCGAGAAGACCCATGTGGTAATCGGAACGGTCACGGACGGACGCTCCTTAGTCACCGAAGCGGTCAGACTGAAGCCCGACGTGATCATCGTGGACATCGGTATGCCGCTTTTGAATGGGCTGGACGCTGCCTGTCGAATCCGTGAGCTACTCCCTAAGATCCCTCTGGTCTTTCTGACGATGCAGGACGACGCTAACCTGGCAGCCGCAGTGCTGGAGATGGGAAACGTTGGCTTCGTTCTCAAGCAAGCCGCCGCTAAAGAGTTGCTAACGGCCATCGACGCGGCATGTCGCGGAAAATCCTTCGTGTCTCCGAAGGTCCGGACGGATGATTGGGTGGAGCAGCGATCGCGGGTCGCGCAATTCTCAAAAGTACTGACGCCCCGTCAGTGCGACGTGGTACAGCTCTCTGCGGAAGGCTACTCGATGAAAGAGATAGCGGCACGCTTGAATCTGAGTATAAAAACGATTGAATTTCATAAGAAGCACATCATGAACGCGTTCAACCTGAAGACAAATGCGGATCTTTTCTTGTTAGCTATCAAGGAGCGGCTGATCTCGGTTGGCGGAGTCAATCGTGCTCCAGAAGCAGACCACTAGGTCGCGCAGCCATTCTGTTTCTTTCTACATTAGGCAATTGATGCGGAGGTACCTGCAAGTGGGCAACGATTTCTCTTGCCATCCCAAGGGATTAGATCTCTATGTGTCCAAGCGTGCGCGCTCTTCCATTGCAATGCTGTTCGGCCATTATTGACAGTTTACGCTCACTTCCAGGGGCTCGCACGCTTCCCCCTAACGAAGAAATGGCCGGCACCTGATCAGGCTACCGGCCACGAATGGAATGCCACAAAGTTGTTGCTATATCGCCTTGAGGGCTGGAAATCGTTGTCCAGGTCAGAATGCTTGTTTTCATTCCATCGTGAAACACTCAATGTCCTGCGCTCAATACTTGATTACGCGGTTAGGACGCCTTCGGCCACTTTGTGCACCACGAATTTCCTGAGAAGACGTCTATTTCTTTCGACAAACGCCAGCTTGTCTGCCAGGCAGCTCTCGAGCAGAACGCCAACGGAATAGTGTCCGGTCAGCTCAGCCGCTGCTTCCAACGCTACGTACTCTGCGATCCGGAGGTGATTCAGATGGTTAGCCTTGATCAGCAGGAAGATTGCCTTTGCAGCCGGATTCTGAATTTCCGCGATTTCCTTGCGGAAGTCGTCAACAAACACCTCTTGGAGATGTCCACTGAGATTCACCGGTTTCTCGCCAATCAGTTCGAAGCACCGATCGATCGCGCCTAAGTCCTTTTGAGCGATCCAGGCCCGCGATTCCAGTGCCTCTTTGATCTCCGTATCCTGGGCTACCTGACTGATTTCCTGATAGACCTTGGCCGACCGCTCGGTATTCTGCCGCGCGTGGCTAAGAAGCATCACGAATAGTTCATGTGGAGTTCTTGCTAACATGATCGTTCTCCTTTGCGTGTTTGCACTTCTAAAGTGCAATTGCTTGAGTATTTTCCGAGAATTGAAAATTGGATGGTTTCAATTGGCAATGCCCTTGCTGCAATCGGCTCGGCCCGATTCGCTAGAAGGGCTAACTGCGAAGCAGACAGTAGTCTTCTCATTTGTGTTTGTCAATTACAAAGAGCGACAGGTTATAGATTATTTATAAGTCAACGGTTGATCGCCTCGTGACAGCAGAAGATAGTAAATGTAAGTCACTTATGCAATGTGGCCCGAAGTTAAGCTATGTAACTGTCTCGGCATCCGTCGTGCCAACAACGCATGTCCTTGCAACATATTCAGGGCTCCCTAGGGATTTCCCTAGTTGTGCGCACATTCGCCCGGATCTAGGTTGGATCAGAGATTGCTAGTTGTCGCTTAGAGTCAAGAGCTGATGATCAGTTCGGACCACGCGCTGTGTTATTGATCAGACGGCGGAAAGTTGATGAAGAAGAAGCTTGTGGTTCAGACGGAGAAGCCTGCGAAGATGTAAACCCGAATCGCCGTAACAGGCCTGCATGGCTTGTTACGGCGGGAGACGAGTGGGCATGCTTTCGAAAAGCACTGTTGAATGGGGGTTACGGCCTCAATTTGAGTCCAGCCTTTTCAATCTCGAAAGGACTGGTCGAATCGTAAATGCTGTATAGGACAAAGCGTTCATGAGAGTGCCTATGGTTGCTATGGTGCCGGCGTCCGTGCAACGCCGGAAGACCGCGGAGCAATCAACATGCCTTGGCTTGCAATTCGCGATCGAAGAAAGGCCTCATATAACTCCATGGCCGCGGACGATTTTAAGGAACTGTTCGCTACAAGCCTTCCAGGGCTCTTTCGGGTCGCCTTGCTGATCACAGGAAGTTATGTGCTGGCTGAGGCAAGTCTCATGGCGGCCTTGGACGAGTGCATGATGACCGGCTCAGTGTCTCGGCAGTGGGCACAGTCGTTGGCGCGCCGCGTGGTAATACGAAATGCGATTCGTACACGCAAAGACGCTGTTCGCGAGATACTCAGCGTTGGTGAGAAATCGTTGACGCAGAACGTCGATTCGCGATCGTTGAACGATATTCCCGTCGAATTCTCCAGCCTTACGAGAATTATTGCTCTCGGCGATCTGGAGCGCGCTGCTTTCGTATTGCGAATGCTCGAGCGGCTTCCTCTTCGAGATTGCGCTTTGCTGCTGGGTAGGTCGGATTGGGAAGTGCGTGAAGCAGCCATTCGAGCGATGAGGCAACTGGCGGATTTAAGCAATCAGTCACGACAACTGTACATGTGCGATCCAGCCCCAATAGCAATGCCATCGTGGACTACAAAGGGAGATCCCAGTGATTTGCGTGGCTTACCCGTTCATTAGTCGTATGCCGGCCACCGCGGCCCTCATCGGCCTAAATATTATGAGATATTGCCCGACGGGACACTTCGAAAGAGGATTTCACATGAAAGCAACTTCACTTGCAGAAGCCACGAAACTAAGAGCGATCCTTGTTGCTCTCGTGTGCGCGTCCGCCATGTTCGCGCATGCAACCGACAACTCCAAGGTCAGCGGGCAACAGTATGTTCGCGACCTCGCTGAAGAAACCCTCCAGCGACTCTACAAAGCTCATCCTGCAGCCAGGGCAAGAGTTCAGAATGCCGCGGGATACGCAGTATTCAATAACACGGGAGTCAAGATTCTAGTGGCCGGCTCTGGGACGGGAAAGGGCATCGCCATCAACAGCAGGACCAAAAAAGAGACTTTCATGAAGATGGTCGAGGTACAGGCAGGACTCGGCCTGGGCGTGAAGAAGTTCAGCATTATCTTCGTCTTTGACAACGAAAAAGTCTTGAGCGACTTCGTCAACTCAGGTTGGGAACTTGGCGGACAAGCCAATGCATCGGCAAAGACCTCGACCAAGGGTGGCGATTTATCGGGAGCCGCTTCTGTCTCGGACGGCATATGGATGTATCAGATGACGGACAAGGGCCTCTCCGCGGAAATCACAGCCAAGGGCACCAAATATTACAAGGATTCCAGCTTGAATTGAAGCGAAAGTGCAATGACGAACGTCTGGAGGAACCTGTGGCGCATTCACGCGTAGCCAATGGTGCGCTCCCACTTCCGCTTCCTTGGCGTTCTTCAGACTTGTGTTTAGCTGCTTACCCTCTTTGTGCAACTTGTGGTGCCCGATCCGCCTGTACGGCAATCGGCAGATTTGACAGTATGAATTGAAGGGCTACCGTCTTACCATCGGATCGTTATTCTCGAAGGAGCTTTCATGCGGCAAATAGCTATGTCAATCGCCGTTGTCGCGTTCGTGCTGACAACATTCAATCTACGCGCCGCCAGTTTGGCGGGAGTGAATCTACCGGACACCGGAAAGGCCGGTGGCACAACGTTGGTGCTCAATGGCATGGGATTGCGAACCAAGTTCTCGGTGAAGGTCTACGTCGGGGGACTCTACCTTCAGCAGAAGTCATCGGACTCCAGCGCCATTATCAAGGCCGACGCCCCCAAGCGGATCATCATGCAGTTCTTGCACGGCGCGAGCAAGCAACAGATGACGGATGCATTCGACGATGGATTCAAGGACAATTCGCCGGATGCCGAGAAGACGATGAAGGCGGACCTCGACCGTTTTCTCGCCGTAGTGGAAGCCATGAAGAATGGTGACCAGATGGTTATCACATATGTCCCGGGCACGGGGACGACCCTCGACATCGACGGCACAGAGAAAGTTACTATCGCCGGTTCGGCGTTCGGGCAAGTGCTCTTCTCTGTGTGGCTCGGGCCGAAGCCGCCCACCACGGATCTGAAAAAGGGCATGCTCGGGCAGTAGGGCGCGAGCGGGTCCTAGGTGTGGGCGATGAACAAAACCACCTGAACCAGAAAGCCCATGTGCCAGAATGTTATTTCAACCCTCGTTGATATGGTGAGCCCTGGCCCATTCCTGGCCGTCCTGAGCTTGCATCGGCAAGCGTGCAACGATTTTTGTGCCCATCCCAAGCTCTGATTGAATATCTATTTGCCCACCAACCTGGCGCACGCGCTCCTCCATAATTCGGAGGCCAAGACCTGCATTCGGCCTAAGTTCCTTCCTGTTGAAGCCGATGCCTTGGTCACACACAGACAAGTGAATCGTGCTGTCCTCTAAGTGAAGGTTTACCTGGACTTGCGAACCGCCACTATGCTTTCGCACATTGCGCAGGGCTTCCTGCGTGAGTCGAAAAATGCAAAGCGCTACACTCGGATCTATCGATCGAGGAATACTGTCAAGCCCGCATTCGATCTTAATTCCCAATTGAGCGGCGAACTCTTTGCACAGCGCACTCACCGCTGCGGTAACCCCCAGCTTATCCAGACTGCTTGAATGCAGGCGGCGCGAAAGGGTGTGGAGGTCGGCACCGAGTTCGGCGGCATTGTCGGAAAGCTCCTGTATATGACGGTTTGCTTCCGTAGATGACTCTGGAATCATTTGAGCGGCGGAATCTAAACCGAGACTGAGCATCGCCAGCCTCTGACTGAAGTCATCGTGAAGGTCGGATGCGATCCGGCGGCGCTCGTCCTCCTGAGCATTGATCAGCATGCCGCCGAATTGCTCTGCGGCCTGCATCCGTTCGTGCTGTCGCCGCCTGTAAAGGAGGAACGCGACCAGCAAGCTCAGGCTGACAATAACCAGCAATCCTGTGAGCAGGTGCGGCTTGTATCGATCCCAAATTGTCGGCTCGAGGTACACGAGAGTGCTGCCGGCTGGAAGCCGGCGTTCATCTAGATTCCAGTGTTTCAGTGCTCGCCAGTCAAAGATGTAAATACTATGACCATGTACGACGGGGATGTCTTGTGGCGCCTTTCCTCCCAGGATCTCTACGACATCGCGGCCTGCGATTCTGCCTTGCTCTTCTACGTTGACCGCGAACCCACCGACAACGCCGCGGCCTACATACAGATCAACCACACCAAACACTGGAGCATTGGAGGCTGCTTCGATCATGGGAAGGGCCTCCGCCGAGTTAAGAAACTCCCGCCCTTGTGCATCCTTGAAATAGGTTAGAAACAGAACGATTGAATGGTCCGGAAGCTGCTTCAGTCTTTTCTGGAGTTGATTCATGGAAAGATCTGTCAAGTAGGTGATATCAACCTTGCCTTCGTACGACGCAAGCCTCGCTTTCGCGAGTGCCACGACGCCCTTGTCAAATCTGGACTGCCCGGCTACGACAAAGACATGGCTAGTCGCGGGTAGTAAACGAAGGGCAGCATCCACTGTTTTCGCCGGGTCGAACTGTAACCACGATCCAGTAGATCGGTAATCAGCGACGGGTTGCCCAGGTTGACCTGGAGAACTGCAACAGAAAACGACAGGGACACCGGGGTAAAACGGCTTGGACTTGTCGGTGAGAAAGTGGGCCACATCGGGACCTACAAGCACAATCAAATCCAAATGCTGCCCGAGATATCTCTGGGCAATCAAGGCTCGCTGAACGTTCAGGGAATCGTCCGAGAGATCAGCCGCGTCAAGGTTCTCCCAATAAAACTGGACCTGGAAGCGCCCATCGGAGTGCACAGCCGCGCGGAGCTGATTGGAAATGAGAACTGAGACCGGAGCAGACTGGCCAAACTGGTTGATCACGAGAACTGTTTTTTGGACCTGCGCCTGAGAGGCCGAAGCGAAATTGACTAAGCCAAGCGCCGCCAAAGTAAGCCAGTTCTTCGTGCATCGTTTGAGGAGACCAATTGTCGGCGTGACGCACAACACTGGCGCTATATCCACAACCATATACGCGCCGGTGGTGGATACAAGCTTCTCAATTGTGGCCGTTCTATTCATGCTCCAACGAACACCGGATTCGAGAACAAACGCATTAAAAATGCGGCTCAGCAGCCAATCTGGCCGATAACGAGGCCGAATATGGCTTCCGCTTCGGTAGACATTTCAATTGCCAACAGGGCCGAAAAAACGGAGCTTGGCAGTCAGCGCAGTCTACGAGCTTCCTGGGCGCCCCGAAACTGTCAAATCAGACAGTGTATTCCGAAAATCTTCTGCGGGGTGCGGGGTGCGGGGTGCGGAGTTCCTCCCGAATAACGGCCAAACGAATCCAAGCCCCTTTGTGGGTGGAATGCCGTTGAGTGCCTGCGCGCTGCGCGGAGCACCCTGTAGTAAACAACTGATGGCGCGTTACTCAGCGAGTGACTTCTCACCTGCCCCATCGGCCAAAGGGAAGCCGAGAGAATCGTGCCTTCATTTCTTAGATTTTTAACAGTAAAAGGGTTTCAGGACCTAGTCAGGAAAGCTAATTCGGGACCTGGGGCACCGCATCCTGATAAAAGAGGGATGTGAAGTGCGGCTGCGAAAATCCTCCTCATTGGCGGGTTGCTGTTCTCCCCGACTGGTGGCTTGATTGCCAGTGAGAGATCAGTTACCTGCTCTGCAGACACCTGCTCTGCAGCAACGACTACCATCCAGGAATCATGCGAGTATCGAACCATAATGCACGCCTGTATCGGCCATCACAATATCCTTTTAGCCATAGAGAATAGTAATTTAGTTGAGTTCTCTCACATTGAATGTCCCACGGGCCACAGTGCGTTTCTGAACCAGGAGTGCGAAAAGCCAGTGGCGGCAGCGTCTTCGATTCGCGTAATGGTTGTGGAAGACTTTCAGCCATTCCGCCGGTTTGTCACTTCAAAACTGGAACAAAGGCCCGAATTGCAGGTCGTTTGTG
The DNA here is from genome assembly GCF_049802275.1 of Occallatibacter sp. NCBI lineage: Bacteria > Pseudomonadati > Acidobacteriota > Terriglobia > Terriglobales > Acidobacteriaceae > Occallatibacter > Occallatibacter sp. The sequence continues at coordinate 15,777 of NZ_JBARMD010000527.1, forward strand.
AAGTGTCCGATGGACTCCAAGCGGTTGAGAAGGCTGAAGAACTGAAGCCAGACCTGGTCCTGCTCGACATCGGCCTGCCAACGATAACTGGCATCGAAGCTGCCCAGCGAATTCTCGGATTTGCGCCGGGATCAAAGATCATCTTCGCGACCCAAGAGACTTCTCCTGAATTCGTTGAAGAGGCTATGAGGTTGGGAGCTTGGGGTTACGTCTTTAAGAAGTATGCCAAGCGTGACCTGCTGCTCGCTATCGACGCCGTCCTGTCAGGCGAACGCTTCGTAAGCAGCAATGGAGTACACAGAGGCCTTTCGGATACATTGTAGAATTCCTTTGTCGTTGCGACTTTCGCGAACTCCGCTAGATTCGAAAGGTACCCTGGCTGTTCCGGGAGCCAGTCCGTCATGACATTGCAACTGATCTAAACCCAAAGCTAGGCCGTTTTGAAGTGGAAGGATTGCGGCCACCGCGGCTCTCTGAAGAAGAAGAAGGATGCCGGTCTAGGTGCAGCCTGGAAACTTCATGCTCAGTTGCGACGGGAACGTCGGTAAATTCCGTTGATCAACCCCAGTCGAATTTCGCTATCGCAAATTTGCGGATTCCGCCTTGGCCTGTTTCAAGATCGGTATATCGGGGTCGGCATCTTTCCACATTGCAAGGAAGTCTTGGTAAGCAGTTCTTGCCTTTCTGGAGTCTCCGGTCAATGCGTAAGCGCGGGCGAGACTGAGGTGGGCCAGGGCGGCCAGAGGGTAGCTGTTGACGACGCTCCTGTTGTCTAAGTATTTTTCAAACTCGGCTGCTGCTGCGCTTCCGAGCCCCAGTTGTAAATATGCTTGGCCGCGCAAGTACACGGGATAAAGCGTCGCCCCGAATGCCACTGTTGGGACCGGATTGCCCAATTCATAGGATTTCGTAACGTTAAGAATCTGTACCGCTCTTTCCGGATTTTTGCGTTCGATTTCGACTGCGGCTCGAATCGTCGGAAGCCAGTAGTCGTTGATCAACGTGTTGAGCGGATTTTCCTCCTCCAAATCGTCTGCCATTCTTTGCGCCCGGTCTGAATCGCCGGCCCGGGCGAAGGCGAGCGCCGCCAGCACACGAATGGCAGTAGTCGATGAGCGAGCCAGTGCTGAAGCTGTTTCGCTGCGGACTTGTGCGCTGTTCCCGAATTCCACCTCTCGAAGAACCGCGTTCATTTGGTTCCTGGATGCATCTTCCGCCTCATCGGCCTGCTGCGCCGATTCAACCGCCCGTTGCGAAAAGCCGCGAGCTTTCGCCAGATGCCCTGAAAACGCTTCAAAATCGGCTTGGTGAGAAAGGAGAGGGTCCTCGCTTCCAGGTTTGCCAGCGGCCCAGTCTAGTTGTCGCTCCATCTCCGCAGAATCCCCCTCAAGAAAGGCAACTGCAAAGCGAGAGTCGTGCAAATACCAGGTTTCCGTTTTGCGGGCGAGCGACTGCTGGTACGCTAGCTTGGCTTCTTCCAGGCGATTCGTGAGTGCGTAGAAACCCACAAGATTGCCGCGGGAAATCGTGCTTTCATCAGGGTTGAGCCGAATGCTTTCCGAACTCTCCGCAAGCGCTTTGTCGTAGAGTCCCTGATATTGATAATTGACCGATAGATTATTGTGAGGTACATCATCGCGAGGGTAGGCCTGGGCCCACAGCTCATAGTTCCGGTTGGCTTTCTCCACTTCTCCTGTTACCCACGCAAAGTAGTAAGAGGAGATGGTCAGTTTCTCGCGCTCACTCACGCGCTCGCGCATGCCATACGCGGTCTGGATGCTTTGACTGGCCAATGCGGGCTGCCCCGTATTCAGATAAGAAACCCCCAAACGGGCGAAGGCCATCGCGAAATTGGGGTCGAGTTCGATAGCCCGCTTGAAATGCGGTATGGCGGCGCTATCACCTTGCGCGGACCGCGTCTTAATTCCCAACGAATAGGACTTTAGAGCCTCCAAAGAAGGTGTTGTCGCTTCCTTGATTGGAGTGTCGTATTTATCGATCGTGCTGAGCGATTCGCCGACTTGCTTGCGGAGAGTCGTCGCCAGGCTGTCGAGGGCATCCAGCACGTCTTCTTTCTTCACGACCTGCACTTGTTGCATCGCGATCGAATCGCCGGTCTGGCAATTTGCGGCGTTAAGACCTAGTAAATACTTGCTGCCAATATTTGCAATCGATCCCATCACCGCGAGTTTGCTTCCCGTCCGCTGGCAAACTTCTTGTGCCACTTCCGGCGTCAGACGCTCTTCCAGAGAATGCCCCATGAGCTTGAGGGTGTTGCGCACTCTGCGGTCGGACAGAACGCTGAGAAATGGGGATTGCTGGAAATCAGTGGCCAACGCCTGTTTGAGCGTGTCATCAAAAACTGCGTCGCCCGTGCTGTTGGCAAAGTCGGCGAGAACGATCGTGTCCTTGTCGGTCAGGCGCGTGCTGCGCGAGCGGGAACGATAGTAGAGCCAACCGCCGATCAGAATGGCGATGAGCAACACGAACAGAATCGTTCCCGCGATTCTCAACAGTTTCGCACGCCTGGTAGCAGCGCCTTTTTCCGCAGATACGGTGCCGGAGTGTTCTGCCGCAATGTGCCCGCTCTCGGTGTCCCGCTTCAGCCGTTGAAGGTCGGCGCGTATTTCTGAGGCATGCTGGTAGCGCAGGTCACGGTCCTTCTCCAATGCCTTGTGAACGATCTCTTCAATTTTCGGCGGCAACTGGGGGTTCATCCGTAGTGGAGCAACTGGTGGTTGTTCCAAAATCGCGCTGAAAACGACGCCCGACGTCTCCCCTTGAAACGGTACGGTCCCGGTTGCCATCTCGTAGAGCACTGCGCCGAAAGAGAACAAGTCCGAGCGGCCGTCAAGCTCTCTGCCTCGGACCTGCTCCGGCGACATGTAAGCGATAGTGCCAAGCATCATACCGGGCGTGGTCACTTGCTGTTCATCTATGAAGCCTTGCGCCGTGGGTTGCACCTTCGCCAGCCCGAAATCCAAAATCTTGGCATGGCCGCGGCTGGTCACAAAAATGTTGGCAGGCTTGATGTCGCGATGCACAATCCCCTGGGAATGGGCAGCGTCGAGTGCATCGGCGATCTCAATCGCTAAGCCGATCAGAATGTCTGTCTCGATGGGTTTTCCGGCGATGCGATGCTTCAGCGTCATGCCATCCAAAAACTCCATGGCGATGAACGCCTGTCCATCTGTTTCGCCGATGTCATGAACTGTACAGATATTGGGGTGATTAAGGGAGGAAGCGGCTTGGGCCTCGCGCTGAAAGCGCGCCAGGGTTTGCGGGTCTCTTGCGACTTCACCAGGCAGGAACTTGAGTACGATAAGACGATGCAATCGGGTATCTTCGGCCTTATAAACTACACCCATCCCACCGCTGCCGAGTTTTTCAAGAACGCGATAATGGGAAACCTCATTGTCAATCAGTTTCGATTCACTCTCCGCTGTCTCGCGAGCAACGAGTTTTCCCAAGACTTCAAGCGCGGGCGAATCCATGAAATGCTCTGCTTTTCTCTCGTGTGCCAGCAGCGACTCCACTTCGCGTCGAAGTGTATCGTCGCCTCCACAAGAACGCTCGATGAATTCAGCGCGGAGGCTTTCGTCCAGTCCCAAGGCGCGGTGACAGAGATCTTCGACTTGGCGCCAGCGTTCAGGCTCCACGTTCACCTTCCGCGCTCAATTCCCTCACAAGCCAGATCTTTGCCAATCTCCAGTCCCGCGCTACCGTGTCAACCGAAACTTTCAATACTTCTGCTGTTTCGTCGACGCTCAACCCCCCAAAGAATCTAAGTTCGACAACCTTGCTTTTACGCTCGTCCACTTTACTCAGCTCTTTCAATGCGTCATCCAGCGCCACAAGGTTGGGATCGGTGTCTGCGCAAACAGACGGCGCTTCGTCCAGGGAAATGTGGGGCGCTCCGCCGCCCCTCTTCTGGCTGCTGCGAGCCCGGGCAAAATCAATCAGAATGCGCCGCATCAGCTGCGCTGACACGGCGAAAAAATGCGCCCTATCCTGCCAATTCATTTGGCCATAATCAACAAGCTGCAAATAGACTTCGTTGACCAGTGCGGTTGTCTGCAGGATGTGCCCGGGCTGTTGGCCCGCCATGTGGTAGCGCGCTACTCGACGTAACTGCGCATAGACCAACGGGGTGAGCTTTTCCAGAGCCTGTTCGTCTCCGGTTGTCCATGCCCGGAGCAGTTGGGTGACCTCATGAGAAGGCGCAGCCATTCAAACCTCCTTGGGATCAGCAGCTTACATGTTCCGCAGGCAGAAGCCTAAGCGGCAAGGCACACCCTATAGCGGCAATCCTGATTTCACACGATTATTTCATTCCTGGGTTACGGTTTTGACACACATTTTCCGTTTTATTAGATAAGAGCAATTCATCGCGTGGAGATCAAGAAGAGTAGTTGTTGATCTGCAGAGCGAGTGAATCTCTCTCAATGTGCGATGCCAGATTCGATCAAATTGGCTCGCTCCTGCAGGTTCGCATCACCGTAAGACCTGCAATTGTTGCTTATCCACAATGCAGACGGAGATTCCCTCCGAGCTTGCTGTAGTCAGAGGATTGGTCCAATGATGGAACGGTACCGCCCGAGAATCGTCATCGCTGACAATCACACCTTGATCGCGGAGGGTTGCAAAGGACTCCTGGAAACGGAATTTGAAGTAGTCGCGATCGTCAACAATGGCCCCGCACTCATCAATTCCGTCTGCCGCCTGAATCCAGACGTTGCGATGGTAGACATTTACATGCCCATGCTTAACGGCCTGGACGCGTGCGAGCACATCAAGAGTGTCGCGCCGACTATCAAGGTCGTGATTGTCACCCCGAATGTAGACCGTGCGATTGCAGCCGAGGCGTTTGATCGCGGCGCATTTGGAGTCTTGCCAAAAACGTCTACAGCGGCGGAGTTGCGAATAGCGATCCGAACCGTAATCCACGGAGATCCCTACATGTCACCGCTTATTGCTAGTGACCTCTTCGATCTTCGCATGGAATTCGAAGGTTCGAAGAGACTTCCCGGAATGCTTTCATCCCGCCAAAAACAAGTGGTCCAGCTTCTGGCAGAAGGACGGTCCATGAAAGAAATCGGATTGGATTTGACGCTAACTGCGAGAACGGTGGCCTTTCACAAATACCGTGCTATGGAGATCCTTCACCTCAAGAACAACGCGGAGTTGATGAGGTACGCGGCGAAGGAACACATGGTCGCCTCCAACTAGCACGATTTTTCCATATACGCGCTGAGGAGGCTTAAAGGGAGCGACGCGGAGTGAACCCTCCGGTCTGGATTATCTCGGACTTTGAGAGTTCATCAATGCAAAGGTGACACACCGAACGGGTAGTGCATCTGTTGTTCATTTACTTCGATTTCCATATCAGGAGGATAGCCATGCCATGTACCTTCTGCACATCCGGCGACCAGAGAGAGTTTCCTGCCGAGGTGCATATCCACTTTCCGGGCATTAGTAATGCGGGCGAGCCAGGAGTTTTTGTGTTTCCAAAGCTTCTTCTCTGTCTCAAATGCGGCTTTACTTCGTTTATGACACCGGATTGCGAAGTGGCGCAACTATGCGCTGCTGACACAAACACCACTTCCCTGAGAGGGCGATAACGATTGCCAGTGGCACATCGTGTCTCTTCTTCGGTTTTTTCCTAAGTTTAGGACGGTTGAGTTGTGTGGATCTCCACCACGCCGACGTCGTGCAACTCTTGCCGAGTGCCACTCAATAAAGAAATAGCAGAACGCTTGAACCTGGTTACAAAACGATTGAATTTCACAAACACCACATTATCGCTCCGGCGAAGACCCGGCACAGGCGCAGGAATGAAGAGGGCACAGGTTTGTTTTCTGGATGATTGTCATCTTTGCGTGGCCACCATTGAGAGGGAAAATCGGACGTATTGGTGATGAGGAATAGTGATCGGCTGACGTGTGAAATTGAACTGCTTCACATGTTGCAGGTCTGTTCAGGATAGCAAAGGGAATAAGCAATTACTGCGCTGCTCCACTAGGGAATTCCCTAGTTGTTGCCGATGGCTCCTTCATCTAGAAACAATTCAGAATCTCGGTTCGCTGCGTTGCAACCCCAAAAATCGGGGCTTCACGGCTCGAAGAGATTGCGGAACCGGATCTCCGCGACGGCTCGGTGCCAGTAGAATGCGTTGTCGCCAAAGCGTGGAAGCCATTGGGATCGTCGGTCAGCGCTCCTTCTGGGAGCCGCCTACAGTACTAGCTGCAGGCACCGCGGAGCGCTTCTCGGAAAGCGCGCGGACTGGACGTTCATGTGCTTGATCACGCCGAATAGGAGCCGAAGCCTGCGTAGGAGTCGGTGGACGTGGAGTCGAGATAGATTAATAACCTCTTTTGATGGGGACCTTGGAAGATAGACGCCGGATGAAGACAGGTTGCCTAATGCGAGGATTGGTCGACGGACAAGCCGGTCAGACCACTACCGTGCAGGTTGGTCGGTCAGCTCTATGAGTTCACAAGGAAAGTCGACAGCAGAAGCCGTTGGGAACCTCAACGGACGTCGCGCGCTTTCCTCCGGTTGGCTGAAGGTGCTGCGGCCAATTGGAATTTCAGCCATATGGTTTGTCTTGGCAGTGTTCATTTTGTGGGCCACAAC
>NZ_JBARMD010000528.1:0-1838 GCF_049802275.1 Occallatibacter sp.
GAGTAGCGATAGGTCGTATACGAAAGGCCAAAGCCAAACGGAAAGAGCGGCTTCTTGTTTTCAGCGTCGTACCACTTGTAGCCGACCTTCACTCCTTCGTCATAGGTCATCGGGAACGCCGGAAGTCCCATCGCCCATTTCTCAGGCGATGCGGGGCCGGAGAAGTGGGAAGACTCAGGCGGCGGCATCGTAATCGTCGGATGCGGCAGGTCAGCTTCGCTCTTCGGGAAGGTGTTGGGCAGCTTGCCGCTCGGATTCACCGTGCCGAACAGAACATTGCCCACCGCGTTTGCGCCATCGCTGCCAGCGAACCATGCTTCGAGAATCGCCGCCGGTTTGTCTACCCACGGCATCGTTACTGGATTGCCTGTCTCGAGCACGACGATGGTGTGTGGATTGGCGGCGGCGACCGCCGAAATAATTGCATCCTGATCGTGAGGAAGGGTCAGGCTCTTCAGGTCCATTCCCTCGCTGGACCACATGTAGGCAAACACAATGGCGACATCGGCGCCCTTGGCGGCAGCAGCCGCTGCCGCTGGGTCGGTGCCCGGATCGTACTTTACCGTGGCATGAGGCGCACGTGCCTGGATCGCCTTCAGCGGCGAAGTCGGAAACCAGATCTCCTCCATCCAATGGGTCGCACCCTGCCCCGCGGGCTTGATGGCGTTGCCGCCGATGGGATCGACCTGCGCCGAACCACCGCCGGAGATCATACCGACGTCCGAATGCGATCCGATCACCGCAATCGTTTTCAACTTTGCGACATTCAACGGCAACACTGACTTCTCATTTTTGAGGAGGACGATGCCGCCTTCTTCAATCTTGCGCGCTGTCTCGAATCCTGCGAAGGGATCGATAACGCTGCGCTGCCGCGGATGATCGACAGCGCCCACAGCAAACATCGATCGCAGGATGCGACGTACGTGATCGTCGAGTTCGCTCTGCGGGATCTTGCCTGCATCGAGAGCATCCTTGAAGCGCTTCTCGTAAAAGAATCTGCCCGGCTGTTCGTTATCGAGGCCGGCGGCTGAAGCTTTTACATCGCTATGCGTGCCGCCCCAGTCAGACAGCACGAAGCCGGGGAACTTCCAATCCTTCTTCAGTACGTCGGTCAGCAGCCATTCGTTCTCGCACGCAAAATCGCCATTGACGCGGTTGTAGGAGCACATGACCGCCGCCGGCTTGCCCTTTTCGACGCCGATCTCAAACGCCAGCAGATCGCTTTCACGCGCCGCGCGCTTGCTGATGATGATGTTGACGGCGTTGCGGCCGCTCTCCTGATCGTTCAGCGCATAGTGCTTGATGTCGCCAATCACATTGGCCGACTGCGTTCCCTCAATGAGTCGCGCCACAAGCGTGCCGGCCAGGATGGGATCTTCGCCGAGGTACTCAAATGTGCGGCCATTGCGCGGATCGCGCGTGAGATTTACGCCGCCGCCAAGCGACATGTTGAATCCCTGCGCTCGCAGTTCACGGCCGATGAGCGCGCCGTATTCATAGGCCGCATCCGTGTCCCAGCTTGCGGCTGCGGCAACGTTAGCGGGAAGGGCCGTCGAATAGCGTCCATTCACGCCGCTCGATCGCACTCCGTAAGCAGCGTCGCTCATGTCGATACCCGGAATGCCGAGTCGCGGAACACCAACCGCGTAGCCCACGCCGCGATTCGATGCAGCGTTTTCCGGGGTCACTGCGTCATCTGTTGGCATGCCCACGCCATGCAGAAGAGCGATCTTTTCGTCGACCGTCATCTCTTTCAACACCAGGTCGGCTCGCTCATCAGGCGAGAGGCTCGAATTCATCCACGGCCCGGTCGGGTGGGGCTTGGGTTGCGGGCGCTG
>NZ_JBARMD010000529.1:0-1740 GCF_049802275.1 Occallatibacter sp.
GCAAAACTCTGCTGGGCTTGAGCGATCCACTAGAGGCCTCCAACGGCGATGGCGTTGCACTCTATCAAACACTTGTCGCGCCGGCGCGTGAGCTCATTCGGCCCGGATCGACAGTGATGATTCTGGACGACGGAACGTTGAGTAGGTTCAACTTCGAAACGCTGATTGCTCCCGCGCCGGCTCCGCATTACTTCATTGAAGACGCGACTCTCATTTCGGCGCCGTCCCTGCATATGCTCGCTTCAGCAAAGCCAGTCGTACGGGGCGGGAATAAGTTGCTCCTCGTCGGAGACGCTATCTCACCGAACTCCGATTACCCAGAACTGCCCAAAGCCGCAACGGAGATGAAACAGATCGAGCAACACTTCCCCGCTCAGGACGAGACAATCTTTGCGCGGGAGCGGGCCACGGCGGCCTCTTATCTCGCCAGCGCGCCGCAGCAATTCGCCTACATCCATTTTGTTGCTCACGGCGTTGCCAGCCGCACCGATCCGCTGGACTCGTCGATCATCCTCTCGCGTTCCACTGCGGAAGAAGACTCTTTCAAGCTGCACGCGCGCGACATCATGCAGCATCCGATCCGGGCGCGTCTGGTCACGATCTCGGCATGTTATGGGAGCGGCACGCGATCCTACGTTGGAGAAGGACTGGTGGGCCTGGCGTGGGCATTTATGCGTGCAGGTGCGCATAATGTGATCGGCGCATTGTGGGAAGTCAGCGACGAATCCACGCCGCGGTTGATGGGTTCGTTGTATCAGGGTTTGGAAGACGGAAAGCCACCCGCAGCGGCGCTTCGGCAGGCCAAGCTCGAACTGCTTCATGCAAAGGGTGAGTTTCGGAAACCGTTCTTCTGGGCACCGCTGCAGATCTACACGGGGCTCTAAGCTGTTACCTCTTCTGCGCGCGCCGGTACGCTTCCTCATAGCCAAAGCAAGAGAAGAAGCAGAAGCAAACCGCCCGAACGAACGCAGGTTCGGAACGCTAAATCCCACCCATCCCGTTGCGCGGTCCATGATGGACCTGATGTTTGATAGACCTGATCCATCGTTCCCTCCGCCGCGGTCGTCGACGACCCCCAGTTCCGTGACAATCGTTCGATTAGATAGTGAGAGGACTAGCCGGTACGTATCAATACTTTTGCCGCTTAGCGGCGCGAAGGCCGGATTCGGCACCTACCGCGAAGATAGCGAATTGTGGTGCCGCATTTCGGCGTTGTCAGTCTCGACTTGTTGCGACGATGGCAAGACGACGAGCTTTGATATCGCGCATTGGGGGTTCGCCAAAGAATCGGCTGTACTCACGATTGAACTGGCTCGCGCTTTCATACCCCACTTCGAAGGCAGCACTTGCTGCATCCAGCCCCTCACTGAGCATGCGCTCCCGTGCGACATGCAAGCGAAGTTGCTTCTGGTATTGCAGGGGACTCATCGCGGTGAGTGAACGGAATTGATGGTGCAATGTCGAAACGCCCATGCGCGCCATGGTCGCGAGTTCCTCAACGCGCAGCGGCTTGGCATAATTCATCCTCAGCCATTCAACGGCTTTGGCGGTACGGTGGCTCTGTTCGCCCAAAGTAGCGATGGCGCGAAGGTGCTTACCCTGCGGACTGCGCAGCAATCGATAGATGATTTCGCGCTGGATCAGGTTGCTGAGGATTGGAATATCCTGCGGCTTGTCGATGAGGTCCACGAGCCGGGAACATGCATCCAGCAGTTCGAGCGAAGTGACGCCGACAGCCAT
>NZ_JBARMD010000530.1:0-2908 GCF_049802275.1 Occallatibacter sp.
AACAATCCATTCGCGAAATCAACTCGGGCATTTACGCATTCAAGGTAGGCCCCCTGTTGAAGCACCTGGATAAACTGACCGCCGAAAATGCTCATGGCGAGTTTTACCTTACAGACATGGCGGCGCATCTGAACGCCGCAGGTGAGAAGGTTGCTGCAGTCGAGGCTCCTGACGCCGTGGAAGTGCTGGGCGCCAACACCATCGCAGAACTGGTCGCACTCGATGCGAGGATTCGGATGGCAAACGCCAATCGTCTGATGGCCGGTGGCGTTACCATCTTCCGGCCGGAGACATGCGTGATCGATGCCGAAGTGGAGATTGAGCCGGATACGATCATCGAGCCGTTTGTGCAACTGCTGGGCAAAACGAAGATCGGTACAGACTGCCGCATTCGTTCCTACTCCGTGATCGAAGACTGCACGCTGGGAAAGGACGTTCTGATTCGGCAGAGTTGCGTGCTCGCGGAAAGCACAGTGGCAGACGGCGCGCGCATCGGACCATTTGCGCACCTGCGGCCGGGAAGCGAAATTGGACAGGACGCCCACATCGGGAACTTTGTTGAAACGAAGAAGGCCAAGCTTGGAAAAGGGGCGAAGGCCAACCACTTGACCTATCTGGGCGACGCAGAAGTGGGTGCGGGTTCAAACATCGGCGCCGGGGTGATCACCTGCAACTACGACGGAGTGCACAAGCATCCGACGCGTATCGGACAGGGCGCGTTCGTGGGCAGCGACTCGACGCTGGTTGCGCCGATTGAGATTGGCGACGGTGCCTATATCGGCGCCGGGTCCTGCATTACGCGGAATGTTCCTTCGGGGGCGCTGGCTGTAGGGCGGTCGCGGCAGGTGACCAAGCAGGGCTGGGCGGCAGCTCGCCGGGCGCGCAAGGAGGAACGGAAATAGCCGCAGCATCCGGCATTCGAAGGACACGGTTTTCACCAGTTGCAAATTCGGGCCATTTTTTGTGTATGGGGGTAGAATAGATTCTTCGAATATCCATACAACTTTAGTACTTTGGTACTTTGCCAAGATGGGCTTGCGACATTGACCGGGTAAGCGTAACTTCTTGATACGTTCTCAGGATTTTTGGCTCTTGTGGTGAAATGAGCATGGGAGTGTCGATGCGATCCCTCCCTGGGAGATTCGCGGACAAATCCTCGTAAGTTTCCCGTTTAACAAGGGTTCCTGGCGACGTTGATCCTTTTAAGGAAGAGAGCGCTTTTCGCAAATTGAGAAATGCTGGTGCCTAAATTAAGAGGATTGCCCCGCCGCAGATGGACTGAGCACTGGCGGGAAACCGGGAAGGAAACAGGGGCGGCGTCCACGGATGCAGCCTCGACAGCGATGCTTTCTGTGGCGAGCCCGGATACCCGCACGAGCTTGAAAGCGCGTAAGACCGCTCGCATCCTCGTTGTGGACGATGAGGCTCACGTTCGCTCAATGATCGCAGCGACGCTGGAACGCCAGGGGTACAAGGTGCAGCTTGCCTCGGGAGGGCGCGAAGCCCTGGAGGCAATTGACCAGGACACCTTTGAACTGATTCTGACGGACATCGTGATGCAGGAGGGCAACGGACTGGCCCTGCTGGAACGGATTCATGGTCAGAATCCCAATCTCCCCGTCATCATGGTGACGGCAATACACGACATCAGCGTGGCCATCGACTCGATGCGCCGCGGCGCCTACGACTATCTTCTGAAGCCATTCGAACGCGAGCACCTGGTTGCCACGGTGCAGCGTGCACTTGAGCACCGGCAGGCGTTACAGGAAAGCCACACCTACCAGCAGAATCTGGAACAGGTTGTAAGGGCGCGCACGGAGATGCTGCGCCAGGCGATGGAAGATCTGGAGCATTCCTACGACGTCACGCTCGAGGCACTTGGTGACGCTCTCGACCTGAAGGACTCTGAAACCGAAGGCCACTCCAAGCGCGTTACGGCGTACACCATCGCGTTGGCCCGGGCGATGGGCATCTCGCCGGCAGAGATCAAGGTGATTGCGCGCGGCGCCTTCCTGCACGACATCGGCAAGATGGCCATTCCCGACGATATTCTGCGCAAGCCCGGGAAGCTGACGTCGGAAGAGCAGGAGATCATGCGAGAGCACTGCGCACGCGGCTACCAGATGCTGCGCAAGATTCCCTTCCTCGCCGAGGCCGCTGAGATTGTCTTCACGCACCAGGAACACTATGACGGGACCGGTTATCCAAGCTCGCTGAAGTCGGCGGCAATCCCCGTCGGCGCCCGCATTTTTGCCGTGGCCGATACGCTTGATGCCATCACCAGCGATCGGCCTTATCGCGTGGCACGCACCTTTGACGCCGCACGCGAGGAGATCATCCGCTGCTCGGGAACGCAGTTTGATCCCGCGGTGGTTGAAGTCTACCTGAAGATTCCAAATGAACTCTGGCTTGAGTTACGCTCAGAGATCACGGGGCAAAACCGCCACTTCTCAACCTTCGATATTGCCCATCCTCTGGGATCCACCAAGGAATAAGCGCGGGAAACTTCCTTCCCAATCTATCCTCAAGTCGGCTGCGCGTGAACCAATGCGCGTCACCGCTGTGCTGATCGCGAAAGCCGCTCTCGTATTCCCTATTAAATAGAGTTGAGCGCTGCGATGCCGAAGGCTAGTTGTGAGAATAGCTGCGACCATTCGAGCACCCCGCGCAAGGCAGACGGTTTGAGAGTCTTATGAGGGACAACAATCGTATCACCTGGGTAAAGACGCAATTTCGCGAATTCATTACCCCATGCGGAGTTCACCGTGTCGCGGCTTACCACGTCGCCGTTAGCGCGGATGATGAACTCATGCTTCGCGTCTGCTTCTCTGTTCGCTCCGCCGGCTTGCATCACATATGCGCCCACGCGGCGTCCATCCACATATAAGAAGGAGTTCTGGTCGTATAC
>NZ_JBARMD010000531.1:0-4813 GCF_049802275.1 Occallatibacter sp.
CCGCCGAGACTGAAACAGGCTGACCGGCTCTCTGCCATTTCGGGCGCTGCAAGAGAACCGGCCGCAAGTCCGCAACTACTTCAACAACTGCAGAGCCCCGATCGCGGCACCGAGCGCACCGGCGCAATCGCCATTCGGAATCACATGAATCGGAATATCTGCCTGCTCGGCGCGCTGGAGCGGCATACCGGCGCGAATCTGCTGAATAAACCACTGCCGGAATTCCTCGGTGGCCTCAAGCACGCCTCCGCCGATGATCAGCGCATCCGGATCGAACGTATTGATCATTTCATCGAAGAACAGCCCGAGCGCATGTGCCTGAACTTTGAAGATCGTTCGGCAGAGCGGATCACCCTTCGCTGCAAGCCCCCGCGCTGCATACGCCGCCTTGGCAATATCCATTTTCGCCAGTTCGTGTTCCGGATGTTGCTTGAGCAAGTGCGGCAGCACATTTACCCGGATCGATGTCAGCGAGCACAGCGACTCGAGATCGCCAATACGCCCGCAGTTGCAGATCGGTTTCAATCCCGCAATCTCCGGAATCTCCGAGTATGGAACCAGCACATGGCCCAATTCGCCGCCGAAGCCGTTCTTACCTTCGATGACGCGGTCATTTACGATCACGCCGCCACCGTTTCCCGTTCCCACAATAATGGAGATTGTCGTCTTGCCGCTATTCGTGCCGTATAGCGCAAAATGGCCCCACAGAGCTGCCGCGTTGGCATCGTTCAAGTACACAACCGGCTTGCCGAGCTTGCTCTCGAGGGCAGCGCGAATGTCGAAGCTGGCCCAATCCGCGTGCACAAAGTTCGTAGATCCCTTGGCGCTGAGCACGCCCCTGGCGCTGGCCGGACCTGGTGTGTCAAGTCCCACCGCTGCGACATCATCCATGGACACACCAGCGCGGGCCAGTGCCGGCGCCGCGCCTTCCGCGATCTGGTTGATGCAAATCTTGGGCCCCTCGACCGAACGGGCCGGATGTTCACACAATCCTTCAACCAAAATGTTCTGTTTTTCGTCTACAACCGTGTAGTTCACGGCCGTTCCACCAAGATCGATACCGATTACATAGCGCATGCTTGTCTTCTCTCCGTTTTTTGGGGCACTTACAAATGTACAGCGTGCAACCTCAAATCAGGGCAACGCTTCACGGAGGCGAGCCTTACTCGGAGTCCAGCCGGAAGATTGCGAGTGGAACACCGCCAAAGTGGAATGTACATGCAATTTCGTAGCTCTTCCTGTCCCCAGCCAAATCTGTCAATCGAGGTCTCCCTCAACTTCCCGCAACTTCCTCATTCCATGCACAAAATAGATCTGCAAACTTTGCAGGGAATTAAGCCTCAAAATCGCACACTTGAAATGTGGGCATCGAGACACAGTTCACTTGTCTCTCGATGCCTTTGTCATCTCAGAAAGGAACTCTCGTGTCTGAAGCCGCCGTGCTCACTGCATCCCAGCCCCCAACCGCCTCTGCATCCTCATCGACAACGGAATCGCAGCCTCCGATCTCTCCTGCAGTGGCCCGCTGCATCGAAGCCTACACCCGCACCTACAAAACCCAGCGAGCAGCCCGCCGCGACGAAATACCCGCAATCAGGTGTGCCCAGAAAGCCTTCCGCGCCGCGCTCCCTCCGCTCATCGGACAAGAAAACATTCGCGACTTCATTGCCTGTGTCGCGCAGTCCATACTCCTTGGCGCCATCGATTCCAACGATGCCTCCAAGCTGCTCTACGCCGCCCAGGTTGCGCTCGCTGCAGTGCGCATCCAATCCGCGCCCGCCAAGCCCGGCCCCGCATGATTCCGAGTTCGAGAGCGCGGGGGTACCCCCACCCCCCCTCCAGAATTTGCAGTTATCCACAAGATGTTTGCATGAAATTCGCTCATGAATCTGCGACCAATTCAGTCGGCTTCAACAGGCACACCTTGGGGCATAGGATCTTTGCCCAGCGCCGAGACATCAACTCCGACACCCGCACTGCCTTGAAACAATCCGACTGAATCGCACCCGCCGTGTGCTATCCTCCCCGCGTGTCCGTCACTTCCTCGCCCCAAATGCAAGCCTCGCAGCGGCACACGGCGCTCGTCCGCATAACCCACTGGATCACGGTCATTTCTTTCCTGACCCTGCTCGTCACCGGCGTGGAGATAATCATCTCGCACCCGCGTTTCTACTGGGGCGAAACCGGCAACTCTGGCACCACTCCACTCTTCAAGATTCCCGTCCCTGCGTCGCGCGACACCGTTCCCACCGGTTACAACTACACCTGGCCCGACCAGAATGGCTGGAGCCGCTATCTCCACTTCGAAGCCGCATGGGTCCTGGTAATCACCGGCCTGATCTACGTGACCGCCGGCCTCCTGACCCGCCACTTCCGCAAAAACCTGCTCCCCGCACCCGCCGACCGAAAATGGCACCCATTCCGCGAAGTGTTCGCGAAATCTCTGCGTCGCGCGCCGCCTGATCCCGCTGAAAGCCACGCATACAACGTCGTCCAGCGCACCGCCTATCTCGTCGTTATCTTCGTCCTCTTTCCACTCATCATCTGGACAGGCCTCGCACTTTCCCCCTCCTTCGACTCCGCGCTTCCCGCAACCGTCAATCTGCTCGGAGGCCGGCAATCCGCGCGCACTCTCCATTTCTTCCTTACCGACCTTCTCGTCCTCTTCCTCATCGTTCACGTTGCAATGATCTCCCTCGCAGGATTCTGGAGTCGCATGCGGGGCATGATCACAGGCCGCATCGCCGCACCGCCGGAGCGCATATGAGCAATATCTCCCGCCGCAAACTCATCACCACTGGCCTCGTCGCGACTGCCGGCGCAGCGGGTATCGCCACCGCCGCTCATCTCACCCGGCGTTACGGCCTCATCCCGCCCGACAACGACGGATTCTTTGGTCCGGGCGAAACGCTGACCTATGCTGCCCAGCGCATTCTCACCAGGCACTCACTCGCACGGGAATTCCCGCGCAGCATGATTTCCGAAAAGCCTTTCGGCAACGAAGTCGCGCCACCGAGCGAGGCATTCAAACGCCATCAGGCCACCGGGTTTTCCGATTGGAAGGTGTCAGTCGACGGCATGGTCGCGCATCCCGCATCGTTTTCGATCTCCGACCTCAAAGCGCTTCCCGCCCATAACCAGATCACCGAAGTGGTGTGCGAAGAAGGCTGGTCCTACGTTGCCGAATGGATCGGAACGCCCCTGCACAACGTGCTTGATGCCGTCGGCGTACTGCCACAGGCGCGCTACATCGTCTACTTCTCCATCGAGCCCGACTGGTGGGAAAGCATCGACATGGCCGACGCCACGCATCCTCAGACTTTCTTGACCATGGGCATGAACGACGGCGATCTTCCCGTACAATTCGGTGGCCCGCTTCGCCTGCGTCTCCCACGCCAGCTAGGCTACAAGAGCGTCAAGTACATTACGCGAATCACCGCCACGGATTCGATGAAACGCTTCGGCAAAGGCCTGGGCTCCGCGTCCCCCGAGACCGGTTACGCCTGGTACGCCGGCATCTGAATGGAGGGAGTAGCCGCCATCAGGCCCGGGCCTTTCTCCAACAGGATGCGGCACTTGGGTGCCCCATCCTTGCGACGTCTTTATCTCTTGTCGCAAGGGTGGGAAACCGCGAACAAATCATCCCGTTTCTCACCCTACCTCGCCAGCGTATAAATCACGCTGATTTTTGTCTCCACTTCAATCGGCGCACCATTCACAAGATAAGGTTTGTAAACCCACAGCCGTACTGCATCCAGAGCGGACTGCTGAAGTTCGCTGGGACCGGAGACTACTTTCAAATCCTCTACATGGCCGTCCTTGCCGATCACCGCCTTCAGGACCACCGATCCCTGAATGCGCGCCTTCTTCGCTTCCGGCGGATAGGTCGGATTAACCTTCGTGATAACCCGTTCCTGCATCTTCTCTGGCGATATCGAAGCAGGTGTGCTCTTCGATGAAGCATCGCTTTCTGCAGACGACTTCTGCCCAGCTCCGAACCCCAGCGCAACCGCCGAAGATGCCGTCGCGATTCCCAGTACAACGCACGCGCCAATCGAAACGAACAGGCGCAGTCCTCCCATCTCCTTCTTCTTCTCCGTAAGGTTCATAAGTCTCCTTTCGAGCGTGTTGGCATCGAAAATTCCGATCGCGTGAGGAACCCTGACCGGCTTCCCCTGCAGTAGCAGGGTCGCCAGCCTTAGCAGCGATTGCGCATATTCCTGATTTCCAGAGATGCCCGCAGCCATCTCGTCGCAGACCATCTCGCGAGTCTCCATGATGCGTTGCCGCGTTAACCAAAGACAGGGATGGTAGCTGATCGGAAGCGACAGCACCTCGTAAATCAGGTTCTTTAAAAAGTCGTTGCGCCGGATGTGCGCGAATTCGTGCGCAATGGCCGTGTCCAGATCCGAATGCGGTAGCCGCGTCACCATATCCGCCGGCAGCACCACGCGTTTCCGCGCGATACCCATAGTCAAAGGCGCGAATATCTCATGCGAGCAGGCAACCGAAATCGGACGCATGATGCCGAAGTGTTTCGACCATCGCTCGCACGCGCGCGCAACTTCAGAGTTAAACCCCAGCGGCTCCGTTCCACGAATCATGGCGGAGAGATGCGCACATCGCCAGATAAAGCGCGCAACAAAGTAGACGATCAGCAATCCATAGGCAACGGCCGCCGCCGTCATCATCGCCGGTGGAAGACGGAGCGCGCCAAATCCATTGCCCGCCCCCATCAGCACCGACACCTGCGCATTCGCTGGCGCAGCTCCGTGTGTCAGCCACGGCACTGCAAAATGGACCCGCTCCCAGG
>NZ_JBARMD010000532.1:0-3791 GCF_049802275.1 Occallatibacter sp.
CGCAACGGGAGCGAACGCTGGCGCGGGCTGAGAACCTTGAGCGGCTTTCGCCTGAAGAACGCGACCAGGTGGCGGCATCGGCGCGGCGCTGGAAGAGCTTGCCGCAGGATCGGCAGTCGATGATGCGCAACGCCTTTCGCGATCTGAAATCTGTTCCGCCGGATCAGCGCTCCATCGTGCTGAACTCAAGCCGCTACCAGGGCCAGTTCAGCCCGGAAGAGCGGGGCATCCTGTCGAATATGTTGCGCGTGGAGCCCTACGCGCCGCCGCAGTAATCTCGCAAGGAACTCGATGTTGCTCGCAGGGCTTTCACCTCGGCGGGCTTCTTTTTGTGTCTGAGCTAGCGGGTGATCTTGTTGCGCTGCTTTACTTTGACAGCCGGCGATCCGCCATACACGGCCCATGGCTCCAGGTCGCGGGTCGCCACGGATGCAAGCCCCAGCACCGAACCTTCGCCCAGGTTCACACCCGGCGCTACGCATGCCCGCGCGGCCACCCATGCGTAGGCACCCACTTCCATGGTGTAGGCCAGCAAAGGAAAGCCGGGGTCGTCGAAGTCATGCGTCGCGCCACAGAGGTAGGAGTTCTGCGAAAGAATTGCGTGCGAGCCAAGGCGTACCGGCGCGGGGTTGTAGATCTCGGCGCCATCGCCAACGGCCACGAGGTCAGCGCAGATCAGGTTCCACGGCGCCCATATTCGCGACGATGGATAGAACTTGCAGTTTGGTCCCAGCTTCGCGCCAAAGATGCGGAGCAGTAACGCTCTCCAGGCAAAGAGCGGTCGCGGCGAGAAGCGAAAAAAGATTGCCCAGCATAGATTCCACACTACTCGCCGCATGCGGTTGCCGAACGAGAAGGCCGGACGAAGATAAGGATCTGGCGCCGTTTCCGGGGCGATATGTTCAGCTGCGTTGTAGTGCAGTTGCCTGGCCATCTTTCACGAGTTTATCAGCGCATAACTTGTAAGGGAGCCTTGAGGCGGATGTCGCGCGATGAAGCTCCGACCTGAATCTCGAAGGTGCCTGGAGCGAGAGTCCACTGTTTCGTGTCGGGACTCCAGTATTCGTAGGCGGATTTATCAAGACTAAACTTGATGGTCTGGCTCTCGCCGGGTTTAAGTTCGACGCGTTTGAAGGCTTTGAGCTCATGTGCGGGACGGTCGATTTTTGCGTGGTCGTCGTGGACGTAGAGCTGGACGACTTCGGCGCCAGCGCGCGATCCGCTGTTCTTCACCTTGACTGTAACTAGCGTGCCCTCTGACTTGACAGTGCCCGAGTGGGTAACGAACGGGATCACGCTCAGGTCGCTGTATTCGAACGTGGTGTAGCTGAGGCCGAAGCCGAAGGGGAATTGCGGCTCTACGTTCTTCGTGTCGTAGTAGCGATAGCCGACGTAGATGCCTTCGGCGTAATGAACCTTGAGATCCTGGCCGGGATAGTTCTTTGCTGCCGGAGAATCTTCAAACTTCTTGGGCAGCGATACGGGGAGCTTGCCGGAGGGATTGGCGTCGCCGAAGAGGATAGCCGCGAGCGCATTGCCGCCTTCCTGGCCGCCATACCACATGTCTAGCAGTGCGGGCGTGGTGTCGAGCCATTTCGTCATCGTCACTGGATCGCCGGTGTTGAGGACAACGACGGTGCGGGGATTGGCTTTCTCTACGGCAGCGATCAGCTCGTCCTGGCCCGCGGGCAGGTCCATGGTCTTTACGTCGAAGCCCTCGGACTCGTTCTTGTTGTAGCGGCCTACCACCACGATGGCGACGTCTGCCTTTGCGGCTGCATCGGCCGCGGCTTTGAGATCATTTGCGCGGGCTTCGGGGGTATCGTGGGCTGGGTCTTCGCCATCCATGCCGACGCCCAGCGCGGGGGTGATCTGGATGCCGGAACCGGCGCGCTTCTGGATTCCCTGGAGAGGCGAGACCGCATATTTTGGCCGGACGAGCGAGCTGCCTCCACCGCCGGTGCGCGCGACGAGTGCGTTGGGACCGATCACTGCAATCGAATGGATCTTCGATGGGTCGAGCGGGAGCAGGTTGTTTTGATTTTTGAGAAGGACGATGCCCTCGGTTGCGCCGTCACGCGCTACTTTCTGCTGTTCGGGCGTGTCCACTTCGCCGAGTGCGGTGCGGGGGGAATCCATGATGCCGCTGAGCATAATCACGCGCAAGATACGGCCAACGTTGTCGTCGATGGTTGCCTCGGTAATTTTGCCGGCCTTTACATCGGCTAGAACTTTGTTGGCTTCGAGCCAGAGTCCGCTGTTGCCGCTCATGATGGTTTGCGGGCGTGCCAGCATGACCTTTGCCGGGGGTCCGCCGGGCATTTCGAGGTCCATGCCGGCATTCACCGTCGGGGCGGTCGAATAGGTGCTGCCCCAGTCTGAAACGACGAAGCCTTTGAAACCGAACTCTTTTTTCAGAATGTCGGTCAGGAGGTAGGGATTCTCGGCGCAGTATGTGCCATTGACTTTTTCATAGGCTGACATCACGGTCCAGACATCTGCCTGCTGAACTGCGGCTTTGAACGCGGGCAGATAGATTTCATGGAGCGTGCGTTCGTCGATCGTCTCGTCGAGGCGGTGGCGTTCGAACTCCTCGTTGTTTGCGGCGAAGTGTTTGACGGACGGAATCACGCCCTCGCCCTGCACGCCGCGGATATAGGCGACGCCCAATTGGCCAGACAGGTATGGATCTTCGCCGTAGCCCTCAAAGTTGCGACCCCAGAGGGGAACGCGGTTGATGTTGACGGTGGGCCCGAGGATCATATCGCGGCCCAGCGCTTTTACTTCCTGCGCAATGGCCTGGCCCTCGCGCTGCACGAGAGCGGTGTCCCACGTGGCTGCCATTGCCACTCCAGATGGGAACGATGTTGTCTCCACCCTTACGGGATTCGATGACGCATTGGTGATGGCCGAACTACCCGCCCAGGAGCGCACGCCCATGGGGCCGTCGGCCATCTTGATTGCTGGAATACCGAGGCGCACGATGGGCGCGGATTCCATCCAGCCGGAGCCGGAGAGCATGGTTGCTTTTTCTTCGAGCGTCATCCGCTTCAGCAGATCTTGCACGCGCTGGTCTACCAGCAGACTGGTGCTTTTGTACGCGGGAGCGGCGGTCGTTCCAGCGGCATTTTGCGCGGCCGAAGACGTTGCCTGGGCCTGAACAAGCGCAAGGAAAGTGAAGGAGGACAGGAGGAAAACCAAGCAAAGACGCAAACTGCGGAAGATCATCCGAAGCTCCCAGGGCGGGTTTCGCACCGCCGCCAAATTGCAGCCCATAGTAGCGGATCATGGTGCTCCTCAACAAATATGGCAAAGCGGTTCAACCTGGTGGATGAAGCGCGGGTTTTATTCAGGGTCGCGGCTCATTGATATGCAGAGGCGAGCCGGTTTCCCCCGGCTCTCCTTCCGGCCCGAAGAGGAGCCATCCGGATCCGACCGCGATCAACAAAAGGCCAAGCCAGCCGCGCGCTTGAACTCCGGGGCGAAGAAACGCCAAGCCAAGCAGGTTCGCCGAGAGCGGCGCTATCAGGAAGCGTGTAGTCATGCGCGCAGCTGTCATGCGGCGCATGAGCCAGAAGAGCAGAGCGAGGGCGAGCAGGTCGAGCGCGATCCAAGGATTGGGCAGGGACAGACTTCGGGGGGTGTGGTGCTCGAACACTATGCCCAGCAAGGCGAGGGCGATTGCAGCGCCTCCTGTCGCGATGGTTGCGAAGCTGAGAATTGATCGCGCGGGTTGCTCGGATGCTATGCGGACTGCGATGCAATTGGCAGCAGCGAGGGAAGCGACTGCT
>NZ_JBARMD010000533.1:0-4130 GCF_049802275.1 Occallatibacter sp.
CCAAGGAACCGTGGGAAGAGAGCGGTCGATGGACCGGCATGGGCGATAACATGTTCCGCCTCAAGGACCGCAAGGGCGCGGAACTGTGCCTCGGCATGACGCACGAAGAGATCATGACCACGATCGCTCGCAGCGAGCTGCGCAGCTACAAGCAGTTGCCGCAGATCTGGTATCAGATTCAGACCAAGTTTCGCGATGAGCCGCGGCCGAAGTCGGGTCTGCTCCGCGTGCGCCAGTTCACCATGAAAGACAGCTACAGCTTCGACCTCAATAAGGAAGGGCTGGACAAAAGCTTCGACCTTCACGATCAGGTGTATCGCACCATCTTCAAGCGCTGTGGACTGAAGTTTGTCTCGGTCGAGGCCGATTCGGGTGCCATGGGTGGAACGCAGTCGCAGGAATTCATGGTCTACACCGAAGCCGGAGAGGACCTGATTGCAAGCTGCCCGGTCTGCGGATATGCCGCGAATCTGGAGAAGGCCGTTTCTCGCCTGAAACCGGTTGTAGAAATGGAGCCGACGGCTGACGGAATGCCCGAGTTGGTCTCCACCCCCGGTTGCGCCGCGATCTCAGACGTTGCCGAGTTCTTCAAAATATCACCCGCGTCGGACATCAAGTGCGTGGCCTACATGGCATTGAAGCGCGGAGTACCAGGGAAAGGCGGCGCCGCAAAAGATACCTGGCACGGCGTTGCGGCATTCCTGCGCGGCGATCACCAGGTGAACGAAACGAAACTCCTCGGCGCAATCAAAGCAGCAGAACTTCGCACAATGGGCGCTGAGGAACTTGAGCAATACTTCAAAGGGCCCGCCGGATTCCTCGGCCCCGTAGGTCTCACAATCGATGAACAGCCTTTGAGCGATAAGCTCACAGTCGTCGTCGACAAATCTCTTGAGGGCCGCAAGAACCTCGTAGCCGGCGCGAATAAGCTCGACTATCACCTGCGCAATGTCGTGCCAGGCCGCGACTTCAACTGGACCGTGCTTGCAGATATCCGAAGCGTGAACGAGGGCGAGGCATGCCCGCAAGACAATTGCAGCGGCAAGCTCGTAGTCGGCAAGGCTGTCGAAGTCGGCCACATCTTCAAGCTTGGCTACAAATACTCCGAGTCGATGGGCGCGCGCGTGCTCGATCCCAACGGCAAGGAAGTGACGCCGATTATGGGCAGCTACGGCATCGGCATTGAACGCATTCTCACCGCTGCGATCGAGCAATCTAACGACGCGAATGGATTCTGGCTGCCGTCGTCGATTGCCCCCTTCACTGTTGTGGTTACAGTGACGAATGTTGCAGATGCGGCGCTACGCGAGGCGGGCGAAACGCTGGCTGCACAACTGGATGCGGCTGGACTCGATGTTCTGCTTGATGACAGAGACGAGCGCGCGGGCGTCAAATTTAAAGACGCTGACCTCGTGGGCATTCCATACCGGATCAATGTTGGCAAGAAGACCGCGAGCGGCCAGGTAGAGTTGGTTTCGCGTGCGAACTCGAGCAGCGTGGACGTGGCTCTCGGCGAAGTGGTGGCACAGGTGAAGCAGCGCGTGTTGGAAGAGAAGCTTCTAGCTGCTAGCTCCTAGCTGCCGGCAAGTGCAGCCTTGAGGGAAAGACGGCAAGGCCGAGCTGAATCGCGAAGGATCTGTGCCGGGAATTTGCCTGGCAAGGTCGATGCAGGAACCAGGGTTTCAGATATTTCGTAACTGAATTGAGGGATCACGGATGGCATTGAAGGTCAGGGTACAGAAACCAAAATTGAAGCTTTCCTGGCCTCATCTCTCCTGGTCTTCGTGGCTGGTCCGCGGAGTTATCGGCGCAGTCCTGCTCGTCGGAATCGTCGGGTTCTCTGTTTTCACTTTCTACTACAACAAGTATGCACGGATCGTAGATGAACGGTTGAAACAGCCGCTCTTTGCGAACACCGCGAAAATCTATGCCGCCCCGCGCGAAGTGCGTCCCGGACAAAAGATCAGCGCCCATCTGATTGCCACTGAATTGCGCGAGGCAGGATACACAGTCGACGGTCTATCGCATCCTTCGAAAATGGGCGTATTTACAGAGAGTCCGGAGTCGATAACGGTTCACCCCGGTCCGGAGTCCTATCACGCGCCGGATTCGGCCACGATTCACACGCGCAAAGGCGAAGTGGATTCGATTACTGACGACCACGGACAATCGCTCTCCAGCTACGAGTTGGAGCCGCTCTTGATAACCGGGTTGAGTGAGGACGCCAACCGCACCAAGCGCCGCCTGCTCACCTACGATGGGATTCCGCCGAATCTCGTGCAGGCAGTTCTTGCCATCGAAGATCGCAAGTTCTTTGAGCATGGCGGCGTGAATTACGCCAGCATGATCGGCTGGGCATGGCACGACATGATCGGGGACCGCAAGCATCGCGGCGGAGCCTCGACACTGACCATGCAACTGGCGAAGCTGCTCTTTGTCGCTGATACGGGCACTATCAAGTACAAGATCACGCAGATACTGATGGCGTTTCATCTCGAGAGTCGCTTCACGAAGAAACAGATCTTCGAAGCGTATGCGAATCAGATCAACCTGGGCCAGCGGGGCAGCTTCTCGATTGATGGCTTTGGTGAGGCGGCGCAATCCTACTTTGACAAGGATGTTCAGCAGCTTGATCTGGCGGAGTGCGCGATGCTGGCCGGCATCATCCAGCGACCAAATTACTTCAATCCTTTTCGACATCCTGAACGCACCATTGACCGGCGCAACATCGTGCTGGATTCAATGGTCGAGACCGGCGCGATCAACAAAGATCAGGCGGAGCGCGCCAAGGCTGAACCGCTGCACCTTGCATCTGGTGGAGTGGATGCCAGCGAGGCTCCCTACTTTGTGGACCTGGTGCGCGATCAGCTGGTGCAGAAACTCGGCGATCGCGACTTCAACCGCGAAGGTTTGCACATCTACACGTCGCTTGACCCCGAATTGCAGCGCGTCGCAACGGATGCAGTGAACTCTACCCTTCCCGGGATTGACGAGCAGGTGGAAAAGCGGCACGCCCGGCTGAAGAAGCCGGACGAACCTCTCGTCTACCCACAGGTGGCGTTGATAGCGCTCAATCCACATACCGGCCAGGTGCTGGCGATGGTTGGTGGCCGCGACTATGGCAAGTCGCAGGTGGACCACGCGGTGGCGCATCGGCCGACTGGCTCGATCTTCAAGCCGTTTGTCTATGCGTCCGCATTTCAAACTTCCGTCGAGGGCACGATGCTGCCCGGTCAGACTGCGTTGTTTTCGCCAATCACTATGCTCAACGATCAACAAGCCACTTACGGCGAGGGCACCCAATACGAGTACACACCACGAAACTATCAGGGCGAGTTCTACGGCGAGATGACTGCCCGCTTAGCTCTGATGCGATCGGACAACAACGCAACCATCGGCCTCGCTTCCATGGTCGGTTTTGATCGCGTGGCTTCACTGGCGCGCGACGCAGGCATCAAGAGCGCCCTGGGTACGCCTTCCATGGCCATCGGCTCTTATGATGCGACGCCGCTGGATATGGCTGGCGCCTATACGGTCTTCTCCAACGGAGGGGTACACATCGACCCTTGGATGCTGGCCAGTGTACGCACGCCCACCGGCGACGTCATTACGGACTACACGCCGACTACACGGCAGGTCCTCGATCCTCGCGTCGCCTTCCTCACCACTTACATGATGGAGGCTGTGCTGCAGGGCAACGGGCGTGAAGGCTGCAAGGTTGGTGGGCTAGACTACTGCGGAACCGGCGCCGGTGTCCGAAACATGGGTTTCACCGCACCGGCCGCGGCCAAAACGGGCACCAGCCACGATGCCTGGTTCGCCGGCTTCACCAGCAGCCTGCTCTGCGTGGTCTGGGTGGGCAACGACGACTATACCGATATCAAGCTTGAAGGCGCGCACGCCGCCGCTCCCATCTGGGCCGCGTTTATGAAATATGCGATCCAGTTGCCGCAGTATTCCGACACCAATGAGTTCACTCCACCCGACGGTGTGCAGATTGTGACGCTCGATAAGGCGACGAACCTGCTTGCCGACCCCTCGTGCCCTGACGACTACTCAGCGGCCTTTCTTGACGGCACCGCACCTACGGATACCTGCGACCATCCCGTCGATCACCGCAACATCCTGCA
>NZ_JBARMD010000534.1:0-2875 GCF_049802275.1 Occallatibacter sp.
TTGACGAAGGATGCGACGCCGCGGGTGTAGGCTCCGAGGATGCGGTCGGCTTGGCGTTCGAATTCCTGAAACAGCTCGATGGACGAGCGCAACCAATAGGTTGCTTTTTGTGGAGAGAGAGCGGCCATGTAGCTCTGCCAGTTGTTGAGGCGCCGAGCTTCCTGCTTGAACTCACCAGTGGATTGCAGCCAGTCAGCCAGGCGGGCCATCCGCTCGACTGCGCTGTAGCGTTTTCCGGATTTCCCGGCACGCGGAGCGAGAGAGTATCGAGCGAGGCCGGCGCGTACCCACTCAACGACCGGCTTGGCCTTGAACGAGCGCTCGCGCGCAACGGCGAGCTCGCGAGCTACTTCGACGACCCATGGCGGCGTGTTTTGTGCAGCGCATTCGTAGCGGCTGAGAAGCATGCCTAGCATGAGGAATTCCAGAGCGTATTCTCCGCGGCTGCGCGGAGATTCGGTGAGGAATTCTGTTACATGGCGGGTGTAACCATCGATGAGCGGAGCCGCGCGATAATCGATGAGAGTCAGAATCTGATCAGCGAATGCGGGCAGCGTCGCATAGAAGCCGTCGGAACAACTGTTACCGCGCCGGAGGTCGTAGACATAGCCCAGATGAGAAGGCGGCGTGGTGATTCGAGCGCCAGACGTTACTGGCAGAGCCTGCGGATTGATCGGGCCTGAAGCATGCATGGCTCGGTCACTTTCCGTCGTTCCGCTTAAATCATGTTGACCACTGCGGAAGGCAACAGAGGATAATACGCCCGGCATTGCCCGCAGTTCAGCGGAAATTGTGAGGGTGTGTTGTAGATCACTTAAAGGCTCGATTTCAGTGTGCGGAAATGGACATCCTGTGCGTGAGCGAACAGCGGAAGGCTAATCACTGCAATGGTTTGCAAGCTCTATATTCTTAAGGATGAGTAGCTTAGAGGGCCGCGTGTTTTGGCGCACTGCATGCAACGATGATTAGCAATACTCTCATTCCCCAAGAGCAAAGTTCGTTGAGGAGGCGTCCATGAGTGGACTGCTTCAGGATGTTCGCTTTGCGTTGCGGCAACTGCGCAAGAGCCCTGGATTCACGGTTACTGCAGGGTTGATGCTGGCGCTGGCGATTTGCGCCAACAGCACGGTCTTCAGCTGGATTGACGGGACCATGTTGCACCCGATTCCGGGAGCGCAGAAGACCAATGAGCTCGTCAGCGTGATGCGGGGGCAATGGAACATCTCGCCTTCGCCGCCGCTTTCGTATCCCGACTACCGCGATCTGCGGGAGCAGAATCACAGCTTTGTCGGCATCCTCGCCTATAACCACGACTGGCTCACGCTGACGGGCGGTGCGACGCCGGAGCGGGTCTACATTTGCAACGTCTCTTCGAACTTCTTTGACCTGTTGGGCGTCCGGCCGGTGCTGGGGCGCTTTTTTCTGCCGGAAGAAGAGACACGGCCCGACGCTGTCCCCTACGTGGTGTTGAGTTACGCGCTGTGGAAGACGCGGTATGGAGGAGACCCGGCGATTGTGGGCAAGTCGATCGAGATCGCGCGGCATCCCGTAACGGTGATCGGCGTGGCGCCGGAGGGATTCAGCGGAGCGATGCCAGGGATTCGGGAAGATTTATGGGCGACGCTGAACCCCATCGGCTCAAACGCGTGGCGCATGACGCATCGAAGCGCAACATGGTTGAACGTGCTTGGAAGGTTGCGGCCGGGAGTAAACCGGGATCAGGCGACGGAGGACCTCAATGTGATCATGCGCAGGATCACTGCCGCGTATCCGAACGACCATCTGGGAGTAAATACCATCTCGCTGGATCCGATGTGGCGGTCACCTTTTGGCGCCAACGTCTATATGGCCGCTACGCTGCCAGTTCTGCTGGCAATTGCAGGGGTGGTGCTGCTATTGACGTGCGCCAATGTGGCCACGCTGGGGCTGGTACGGTTCGTCGCTCGCCGTCGCGAGATTGCGATACGGCAGTCCTTGGGCGCGGGGCGGATTCAGCTGGTAAGGCAGATGGTGCTGGAGGGTTTCTTTGTGTCCTTCGCCGGCGGGGCGCTGGCGTTGCTGCTGACGGCGTGGACCGCGAAGACCTTTGCGCGATTCATTCCGCCGAACGCAAATCCAATTGATCTCAACGGCACCATGGATCATAACGTTGTAGCTGTGATCGTGGTGCTTTCGTTGTTGGCGGGCATCGTCTGCGGGGCATTTCCTGCTTTGCGGTCGTCGCGCGTGCCGGCTGCAGAAGCGCTCAAGGAAGAGTCGGCGAGCGTATCCGGCGGATCGCACAATCGCCGGTTGCTCAGCGGGCTGGTGGTGGCGCAGATTGCGCTTTCGCTGGCGCTTCTTATGACTTCAGCCCTCTTTCTGCGAACGCTCAGAAACATCAGCTCCGCCAATCCCGGATTTGAGCAGGATCACATTCTTACCGCTTCAGTGGGCTTGACCATAGCCGGCTACCCGGATGCCGAAGTGTCCGAGATCCGGCACAAGATTCTCGATCGAGTAGCGGCACTACCCGGGGTCACGGTCGCATCGCTTACTGACTGGGTTCCATTCAACTTCAACCGCAAGACGGTGGATGCGTATCCCGAGGGATATGTTCCGCGTCCGCACGAGTCTCTCGAACTGCGCCGGGCCGATGTGACGCCAAAATATTTTGAGACGCTGGGAATACCGGTCCTCGAGGGACGCGATTTCACAACGAACGACAGCGACTCAGCTCCGCGGGTAGTGGTTGTTGATCAAACGGCGGCCAACCGGTATTGGCCGGGGCAGGATCCACTGGGCCGGAAGCTTACTGTCTGGGGTCATCCGTTCACGGTTGTGGGTGTGGTGAAGAATTCGAAGCACAATTTCATGAACGAACTGCCGGAGCCCA
>NZ_JBARMD010000535.1:0-3497 GCF_049802275.1 Occallatibacter sp.
CCGCCCGCCAATGCCGCCGACCGTGGACGCTTCGCAGGGCAAACCACCCGCGGCGTGGCTCGCGGACTCAGCGGCTTCTTTAAGCCCTTCCGCACCGTCGGCGGCAAAATCTGGCTTGAGGTCACCGGCGGTTTCTTTCTCCTCCCCGTGCTGGTCTTCAGCCCAGTTTTGTGGAGAACGAGAGCAAGCTGGCAACAAGGCCCCGACCACCGAACTTTTCTAGCGTCGGCAGTCGTGGTAGTCGTGTTTCTTTACCTCGGAGTCAGCAGCTTTTGGCGAGCGGGAAGGCGTCGATCGTAATTCACTTCTGCGGCAACGCCGCACGCCCCAGCATCGGCCATGGTTGCTAACATTTCCCGTGGCTGCGCTCTAAGATGAAGCTTTGGTGGCGACCTTCGCAGACCGGAAGGCGACGGCCCCGAGAAGCAATATGACAATGGCCAGCGCCACCCATAGAAGCGCCGGATGTCTTTCGGTAAATGGGCGGCTGTCGGGTCGTTCCTGATAGTCAGGATTTGCTCTCTCCGGTCCCACGTTCGCCTTCGCTGCATTGGATTGCAGCGCAAACAGCGATGCATAGTCATACCGAGGAGCCACCAGCACGGAATCTCCGTAGTGGAGCGTGTACACAGCTGCTTCAGAGACATCAAAGCAAAGGCTCCTTTGCAGCATCTCCAGCCGCACTGATGAAACCTGGATCGGCGTGTCGTCCCGGTTTTCGATGGTGACTGTCCACTTTGCCGGGGTATCGAATTCCGCTTCGGGCGTGAAAATGTCGAGCCGCTCTTCGTCGAGGCGATGACCGTCCTGTAATCGATGAACGCGCAAAAAGCTTCCGTAGGCCGGGATCTGCCGAGGCGGCTCGACCGAGTCGGGACTTCGTTGTTGCGAGATCGGAGAGATACTAATCCGTACATCGCGGCTGAAACTGGTGGGCGAGGCGCCGGGTACCAGAACGACGCGATCAACGGGGGTGTGGCTCGGCACCGTGAACTCGATGACTGAGTCGCGCCCATTCATCGCAACTTGAGATGTCTCAGCCACGGTCTGATATTTCGCTTCGCTCGCCGGCATGCGCTCGATTGAGAGTCCTGAAACATCTTCAGGAGCAATTGGGCCTGCGATGCTGAAGTGCAGAAATCGAAAATCGGAATCGGGAAGGTGAAGAACCGTGCTCCG
Organism: Occallatibacter sp.; assembly: GCF_049802275.1. Lineage (NCBI taxonomy): Bacteria > Pseudomonadati > Acidobacteriota > Terriglobia > Terriglobales > Acidobacteriaceae > Occallatibacter > Occallatibacter sp. The sequence goes on from NZ_JBARMD010000535.1 coordinate 1,180, forward strand.
CCCAAGCCGCTGCCGCGTGAGATCGAAGATGGTGAAGGAACCGATTTTCGTTCGTGCTGACGCTTGCTGCTGGCTCCCAGAGACGGTTACGGTGGCAATGAAGTCGTGTCCGGTGATCGCAAGATCCACGTCGCGGTACCGTCCCGCAGGCATGGCTAGGTCAAAGACGGTTTGGCCTGCGCGGCGGCCCAGATTCAAAGGTGCAATGATCTCCTGAGAGGGTGCAACTGGAGCGGATCTTTGAATTACGTAGGGCGTCTCCGTGTTTCCGCGGTAGAGGCGAAGATCAGTGACCTGAGTCGCGGCGTGGCTAAAGATTGCCGGGCTCAAAACAACGCATGTCTGCCCTGAGGCTTGCGGTGGGATCTCAATCGATCGTTCGTAGCGGAAGTAGCGAAGCTCGGGCGCCGGAGCGGCAACCCCGAGCAGTAGAACCGCAGTGATTAGCTTCATGGAGCCTGGTCTCCCTGGCCACGCAGATTAAGCCAGTCACGCTGATACACGAAGCTCACCCCAAGCAGAAGTGCGCCCAGGCCGAGAAAGCTGAATATCCGGAACCCCTGGCTCAATTCGCTTATGTCCGACAGGAAGACTTTTGCGATGGTCAGCGCCAACAGCACCAGCGCCTGCCACCGCAGGAATGCGGAACGCTTCCAGAAGCCCACACCCAGCAGCAACGCTCCAAAGGCCATGAAAAAAGCGGAATAACTGAAATGCGCGTACATGCGATATTGATGCTGAACGGCCCAGTTTCCGCGCCATCCCAGGGATGACCAGTAGTTATGGATCTCGCTACTGATGGCAATCAGGATCAGCGCATTCACAGCAATGATCGAAGCGGCCGCAAGAAATGGCCAGCGCATCATCGGCTCTACAGCTTCTTCATGGGCGGAATTCTGAGCAAGCCACGCCACGAAAGCAAAAACAGCGATGCCTACACAGAACGTTCCAAAGCGTTCGTTGAAAAGTGGCGTATTCGACGCCGAAGGGTTGACGATTAGCAGCGAGAAGAGCCCGAGAGTCAGGCATAGCAATGCAAAAACCCGCAACAGCAACTGACCTAATCGGCTGGCGACCCACATCAAGGCTGCTCCCTCGACCAGCCAGCCAATCGTCATCCATCGCCCATGCGTCTTCAATGGAATGGCGATGGTGAGGAAGGCGACGGCGGCGGCCAGATGCAATCCCGAGAGAACCGCCGGACTTTCACCCAGTACGCCCTGCGCCGGCAACCGCAGAAGCAGCAGGTAGAAAGCGGCGAAGGCCACCGCGATCCAGGGCCCGGCCCAATCCTGCGTGGTCGAGGAGGGCAGGGAATAGAACGCCAGAAATCCGAGAGCCGCATTCAGAATGGGCAGAACCACCAGTGCCAGCTTGTCCCACGCTGAGGATGTTCCATGTTCATCGAGTTTGGCCCGCACCAGCCGCGGAGCGAAGGCGAAAATCAGGAAGAAGCAGGTAAGAAAGAGTGCGGTGCGACCCGCTTGCGCCAGCGAGTAAAAAGTGAACCACCATCCGCCGATGAACAACACCGTTCCGGTAAATGCCGCAAAGAGAAGGCGCGACCACGGCCTCAGCGCCGCCAAAACCAGCACCGCGATATCCAGAATCAGCAGATACAAAAACAATGTGACTTCGTGATTGCCTCCAGTCGACACCAGCAGAGGCGTGGTAAGCCCGCCGGCGATGGCATACAGGGCAAGCAACTCCGCATTTCGCGACCACGCGATGTATCCGTTGAACGCGGTGACCAGGATCATCGCTCCAAAGGCAACCGATGCCGGCATCAACGCGTAAACCGAGAAGGCAGCCCACAACGAAAGATAAAGAGTGCCGCTTCCGACGGCTTTGAGCGAATAGGCGAAAGCCGCAAATCCGTGCTTTTCAAAGCGCTCTGACCAGGCAATGAGCGCGGCGCCGGCAACTAATCCGACGAAAACCCTGCCCAGCGGTCCGATCCAATGATTATCGAAGGCCAGCTTGAGGAACCACGCTACGCCAATAAGCGTTGCGAGAATGCCGACCCGATTGAACCACTGCGATCCGATCCGGCTCTCCAGCGAACGCGCATCTTCTTGTGCGACCGTATCGAACGATCCGAAATTAGGCGGAGCGATTTCCGTCTGCCTTGGCACTATTTGAGGTGGCCGCGCCTGTGGAGGCGGTGGCGTAGCTTCAGGCACACTTGTTGCAATCGTGGCCCGTACCTGTCCAGTGCGAGGGGGCGATGCCTCGTCAACCACGATACCGTAGGCGTGCAAAGCCGTTTCCAGCCGGAGTACGCGCGAACGCAGCTCGCCGACCTGATCTTCAAGGCT
>NZ_JBARMD010000536.1:0-1776 GCF_049802275.1 Occallatibacter sp.
CCCCCACCCCCGGTATTACTACTCATTTCCTTCGCCTGGACCAAAGTAACCTCAACCTGAAGGATGCGAAACAAATCCCAGCGAGATAGAAGGCGAGATCGAGCGCCATATTGAGCTCTAAGGAAAACCAAAGTCAGAACAACAGCTAACAGAGCAGCAGACCTACCAGCAACAAGCTACCAGCTACAGGCTATCGGCTCCAGACGACCGAGATACAAGCCACCCTCACGCCTTAGAATGATTCTTCGCGCATCTTGCTATGAAGATTTTTCTTACAGGCGCCACCGGATTTGTTGGTCATCACGTTGCCCAGGTCCTTGCCGACCAGGGCGCCGATCTTCGTCTCCTCGTCCGCAAATCCAGCAAGCTCTCCAATCTCGAAGGCATCTCCGGCGACACCGTAGTCGGCGATCTGGCCAAACCCGATTCCTACGCCCCGGCCCTTGAAGGTTGCGACGCCGTAATGCACGTAGCCGCCGACTACCGTCTCTGGATTCGCGACCCCGACGCGATGTACCGCGCCAATGTCGACGGCACCCGCGACCTTCTCAAACTCGCGCGCGAAGCCGGCGTCCGCCGCGTCGTCTACACCTCCAGCGTGGCCACCATGGCCTTCCGCACTGATGGAATTGTGGTCAACGAAGACACTCCCGTCACCATCAATGACATGGTCGGCCACTACAAGCGGTCCAAGTTTCTCGCGGAACAGCAGGCCATTGCCGCCGCACAGGACGGCCAGCAGGTCATCATCCTCAACCCCACAACGCCCATCGGTCCCAACGATTCCAAACCCACGCCCACGGGGCGCATCTTCGTCGACTTTCTGAATCACAAATTTCCTGCCTACGTCGACACCGGCCTCAACCTCGTTGATGTCGCCGAAGTCGCGCGAACCCACGTCGCTGCGCTCACAGTCGGAAAACCCGGTCGCCGCTACATTCTGGGCGGCGAAAATCTCACCCTCAAGCAGATCCTCGACAAAATGTCCGCCATCACCGGCATCCCTTCGCCGACAACAGAAATCCCCTTCGCCATCGCCGCCACGTACGCCTTTTTCGAGGAATGGATCACCGGTCGCATCCGCGGCAAAGAGCCTCGCGCGACGTTGGAAGAAGTTCGCATGGGACGCAAAAAAATGTTCGCCTCCAGCGCCCGCGCCCAGCAGGAACTAGGCTTCCGCATCGTCCCCGTCTATCCCGCCATGCGCGCCGCCATAGACTGGTTCCGCGCCAACGGCTATGCGCCGTGATCGGTTTGGAGATGGATCCAATTTCGGTGTCATTCCTACCAAGCGCAGCGCGTCGAGGAATCTGCCCTGAAAATTCTCATACCTCGATCAAAACTGGGTGCCCCATCCTTGCGCAGCAAGGGTGGGAAAGCACGATCCCACCCGATTTTCATGGTCTCGGGTGGCGCAAAGAGCCATGCAAGACTGCAGTTGCTTTGATGGCCCGCTCGCGCCACGAAGGCCGGGTGCACCATCCTTGCGCAGCAAGGGTGGGAAAGCACGCATCCGAATCGGCAGGGCAGCCATGACCCGAGTAGCCATAATCGCCGCCATGCCCGGCGAACTCAAACCCCTCGTCCGCAACTGGCCCCACTCCACCCGCGGCACCATCCACTTCTGGGCGCAACGCACTGAAGAAGAAGAATGGATCGCCGCCTGCGCTGGAGCCGGCCTCGACGCCGCCACTCGCGCCTTCGCCGGAATTGAAGATGGCGGTCCCATCGACCTCGTGATCTCCATCGGCTGGGCCGGCGCCCTCACCTCCGACG
>NZ_JBARMD010000537.1:0-11945 GCF_049802275.1 Occallatibacter sp.
GTTGGGTGCTCCTTGAGGGTGACGCGATCCCAGACGGTGACCGGGTTTCCGTGCTCATCCACCGCAGACTTGCGCGAGGCAAAAGTAATGAGCGCGTCGGCTTCCACAACGTTGTGAAAATTCCGGATGACGGGGATGGGCGGCTGTGCATCTCCGCGGGTTCTGAAGTGCCACTGTAGATAGCCGATCCAGAGGACAAGGTCGGCGATGACGGCTGCGCGGGGATTTACTTCGATGCCGAGCAGTTGATGGGGATCGACGGTGAGGCCAGTGTGCTCCAGCACCTCCTGCGACTCGCCGAGGGTGTGCAGGGAATCGAGCACTTCGCCTTCGAGGCGCTTCATGTGTTCCAGAGCGACGTATAGAAAGTTTCCGCTTCCGCATGCGGGGTCGAGGACGCGGATGGCGCATAGCTGGCGGTGGAAAAGACGAGCCGCCTCGATAGCTCCTTCCTGATCGCCAGCGCTGAGCAGCTTGGTAATGACGGCCTGGGTGTTGCGCCAATCGTCGCGCAGAGGCTCGACAATGGTGGGCAGCACAAGGCGTTCAACGTAGGCGCGCGGGGTGTAATGCGCACCGAGAGCGTGGCGTTCGGCGGGGTCAAGAGCCCGCTCAAGCAGGGTGCCGAAGATGGCTGGTTCCACGTCGCGCCAGCGGGAGTTGGCTGCCTCGATGAGCAGATATATCTGATCGCTGGTGAGTGGAAGAGCGCGGGTGGACTGGAAAAGTCCGCCATTGAACTGCAGAACATCGCGGCGCAGGATGGGCGAAAATCCGCCGTCGTTCATGGTCTTCCAAAGCGACTCGACGACCGGCGGGAAGCTGGCTTCGTCGTGGTGGAGGCTTTCAAGCAGGTCGAGCCAGGAGCGCTCGGGAAGAAGGCCCACATCCTCGGCAAATGAAGTGAAGATGCACCGGGTGAGAAACTCGGCGACCTCTTTTGGCTTGTATTTCAGTTCGAGGTTACGGGCGAGAACGGCCAGCTTGCCCGCAACTTCACGGGTGACACGTGCCCGCTCTCGTGCGGGATCGAGGGAGTGGGGATCGAGCCAGACGGCGCGGAGGCGGTCGCGAATCTCAGGCTTCGCAACTTCTTCGAGACTGATGCGAAAGGTTCGCGGGTCGGGAAAGGGTAGATAGGCTTTTCCAGTCAGCGAGAAGTCGGCAAAGATCTCTATGGAATGGCCGACATCGACGACGATGAGAAACGGCGGCCAACCCTCTGATGCGGGGAGCGCTTTGGCGTAACGCTCCGCCTGTCCGCGTGCGGCAAGCATGGCTGCATCCCATCCGCGCGTGCCACGAACGGCGGTGCCGCGCTTCATCTTTCGTTTGGGCTCAATCGCGGCCAGCTCAAAGGATGTCTCCTGCACGGGGTTGCTGCCCTGCTTGGCTTCGAGCACAAAGCAGTTTCGCCGGTAGAGATCGATGTAGTTTGTGGTTGTCGAGCCGTCAAGTTCCTTGTAGTCCACGGCCTTGTCAATCACATAGGTATTGAGGCTCTCGTCGGCCTGACTTGGCTCAGGACGCGGAAGATCGAGGTAATCGCAAAGCTCAGACAGGAAGAGGGCATAGTTCGCGCGCTCGGAGGCGGACGACCGTTGCCACCGTTGAATGAAGTCTTCTTGAATTGGAGACGAAGGCCCAGACATTTTATTGATGGGCCTATTGTAGTGATTGGGTGTTCTTTACGGTTGTTGCTTATCAGAAGGGTTCAACTGTTGCCAACGGGCCGATGCGGTGATTGGTGGATCATGAGGGGGGAATGTGGCGAGAGCCCGGGGATTTGAGCCGTGATTGGTATGAATGTGAACCGGCCGATTACAAACGAGCGCTGGACTGGATGTGGGATCGTGCTTTCCCACCCAAGCTGCGCTTGGATCGGGCACCCAGATTTGATCGAGGTATGAGCATTTTCACAGCAGATCCTTCGCTGTGCTCAGGATGACAGTTCCTTTGGCAAGCGAAGGTCGTGGTCATGCGGAAATTCCTGGGTCGTGCCTAATGCGGAAGTTTCGAGTGAGGCGCATCGGCGGAGGACGGCGACGGCAAGGTGGTGGGGATTCAGATCGCGAGCGGCGAATGTGCGAGAACCCCGTCCCACTCATCGCGATGAAGCTGCGATGAATGGGGCACAGAGTGTGTCAGCTTTCAGCAAATGGCTGAGGACTGCGATCTACTTTTTGGCCTTTTCGTAGCGCCTGGTGACTTCGGACCAGTTGACTACGTTCCACCAGGCGGCCAGGTAGTCGGGGCGCTTGTTCTGGTATTTCAGGTAATAGGCGTGCTCCCAGACGTCGTTGCCGAGGATGGGGTAGAGTCCCTGGCTGAGCGGCGAGTCCTGGTTGGCGGAGGTAATTACCTTGAGTTTGCCGCCCTGGTTGACCAGCCAGCCCCAGCCGGAGCCGAACTGCTTGGCTGTGGTCTCATTGAAAGTTTTCTTGAAGGCTTCAAAATCGCCAAAATCTTTTTTGATCTGATCAGCGAGAGCACCGGTTGGTTCGCCGCCGCCACCGGATTTGGGCGAGGCCATGATGGTCCAGAACATGGAGTGGTTGGAGTGACCTCCGCCGTTGTTGCGGACGACACCGCGAATGTCTTCGGGTACGGCATTCAGGTCGCTAATGAGGTCATCCACAGATTTCGCGGCCAGAGTTGGGTGGTTGGCCAGCGCGGCATTCACATTGTTGATGTAGGCCTGGTGATGCTTGTCGTGATGCAGCTTCATGGTTTCCGCGTCGATGAAAGGCTCGAGGGCGGCGTAGTCGTAAGGAAGCGGTGCAAGTTCGTATGCCATCGGGGAAATCTCCTCAGTTGGGATTGTACTGTTTCAGTGGAGGGTCATCGCATGGGTCGTCGCGACGGGCATCCGGTGCGACAGACTCCGCAAGACAAGTGAAAATGAAACCAATCATTCATATCCGGGGGCGGTGCCCTATGGTTGGATGGATGCGGTAAGTCCTTGGCAGGGTTCGAAGTATTCGGCAGGAAAACGGAAACCTTGGGGCTGTTCGGGACATCCCTAGACACGTTGGACCCCGAAATTGAGCTTCCCTACGCGAAGAACTGGTGTGAATGCATGAATGATCGACTATCGTACCGCTGGCTCGACCAGCAGGGGGAAGCTTTTGGCGCGCCCGGACTGCTGCCGCGGTGGACCTCCAGCGTGAAAGACGCGATTGGAACCGCCTACTCCGCCTCGAGCCGAGCCTGGTTTACCTGCTCCCATGGGATTCTGAACGAGATTTACCACCCCACGATCGACAGCGCGCAGGTCCGCGATATGGGGTTCCTGATCACCGATGGCGAGACGTTTACGCACGAAGAGAAGCGCGACCTGGTGTCGACATTCGAGTACATTCACCCGGAAGCGCTGGGGGTGCGCTACATCAATCGCGACCCCGGGGGGCGTTACACCCTGACCAAGGAGATCATCTGCGATCCGCACCATAGTGTCGTTTTGCAGCGCGTTCGTCTGGAAGGCCACGAGGATCTGATCCCGCGGCTCAAGGTTTACGCGCTGCTGGCGCCGCATCTTGATGGCGGGGGCGCGGGGAATACGGCGCGGGCGCTGGATATTGCGGGGCAGAAGATGCTGCTGGCGTTCAAGAACCAGTGGTCGCTGGCGATGGGCGCCAGTTGCGGGTTCTCTCGCGTGAGTTGCGGGTTTGTGGGCTCGAGCGACGGCTGGCACGACTTGCGCGATAACTACCAGATGGATTGGGAATTCGGTTCGGCGACAAACGGCAATATCGCCATCTTTGGCGAACTGAACCTGGGTGCGGCTGGAACCGACGGTGCGCGCGAATTCACCCTGGCTTTCGGGCTCGGCGAGGGAAACCACACAGCGCTTCAGAAGACGGTGAGCGCGCTGGCTACGCCTTTCGATCAACATCGCGACCGGTTCATTGCACAGTGGCACCGGCTGGCCAATCCCGAGTGGCTGGCGGCGAAGGCGCGCGACGGCGGCAAACTGATGCGGGCCAGCCACAACGTGCTGCTGGCGCACGAAGACAAGACATTTTCCGGCGCGTTTGTCGCCTCGGCTTCGATTCCGTGGGGGCAGGCGCATGGCGATGACGACCTGGGTGGTTATCACCTGGTGTGGACGCGGGACATGGTGCAGACGGCGACGGCCCTGCTGGCCTGCGGGCGTGCCGAGACGGCACGGCGGGCGCTGGTTTACCTGGCGTGTACGCAAGAGCCGGATGGGGGATTCGCGCAGAATTTCTGGGTGGACGGGCGACCCTACTGGTCCGGTGAGCAACTGGACGAGGTGGCCTTCCCCATCATCCTGGCGTGGCGGCTTTGGAAGGCCAACGCTCTGGGCGAGATGGAGATCTTTCCCTTTATTGAACGGGCGGCCGGGTACCTGGTGCAGCATGCGCCCATCACCCATCAGGATCGCTGGGAGGAGAACGCCGGCTATTCCCCTTCGACGCTTGCGGCCGTGATCAGCGGTCTGATTTGCGCAGCAGAAATGGCGCGAGCCCACGACTCCATGGAGGTGGCCGTATTCCTCGAAGAGTTCGCCGACTGGATCGAGCGCCATCTGGAGGACTGGACGGTAACCAACAATGGCGTGCTGCTGGCCGAGGTCAAGCGGCACTACATGCGCATCAAGCCGCCGGAGAAGGGTGAAGCTTACGGCTGCGAAGACTGCGGAACCGAAATGATCCACATCAACAACAGGCCTCCCGGGGAGCGAACGGAGTTTGAAGCGCGCGAGATTATCGATGCGGGCTTTCTTGAGCTGGTTCGTTATGGGGTGCGGCGCGCCGACGATCCGCTGGTGATCGATTCGCTGAAGGTGGTGGATGCGGTGCTCAAGACAGATCTGCCGCAGGGACCGGGCTGGCACCGGTATAACTTTGACGGCTACGGGCAGAGACCCGATGGCGGGCCTTTCAAGGGATGGGGGAAGGGCCGGGTGTGGCCTTTGTTTACGGGCGAGCGCGCTCACTACGAGCTGGCCGCCGGCGCTGATCCTGCTCCCCTGATTGAAACGTATGAGCGGTTCGCAACCCTGGGTCAGATGATGCCGGAGCAGGTGTGGGACGAGGCGGACAGACCGGGCCTGGAAAAAGGGAAGCCGGCAGGTTCAGCTGTTCCTCTCGTCTGGGCTCACGCTGAATATCTGAAACTTCTACGCTCGACGGTAGACGGCAAAGTCTTCGACCGCATCGATAGTGTGTACGAACGCTACTGCGATCCTCGGGGCAGAAAGCAGATCCGCAGCAATCTGGAGTTCTATAGCCTCCGCCGGCCGATCGAGAAGATCACTGCCGGGGACACGCTGCGCATTCTCGACGATTCGCCGTTTGAAGTTATCTGGACGACGGACCAATGGAAGACAACGCAATCGACCATGGGCCACAGTCTTGGCAGCGCAGGCTACAGCGTGGATCTTTCCACCGCTTCAGACCTCGGGAGCGGTGGTCTATCATGGACTTTCCACTGGCGCGCGCAGAATCGCTGGCTCGGTTACAACGTGGAAATCAGCATCGAACCCCGGAATTAATTTCATCTTCCGCAGCTTTTCGAAAGGGATCACAGTTTTATGGCAACTCTCGCGGATCTTTCACTGGACGAACTTTCAATTGACACTTTGCGGTTGCTGGCTGTGGACGAGGTCGAGAAGGCCAATAGCGGCCATCCCGGCGCGCCGCTGGGCTGTGCGCCCATCGCCTATCTGCTGTTTCACAAATTGATGAAGCACAATCCTGCGAACTCGAAGTGGGCGGATCGCGACCGCTTTGTGTTGTCGAACGGACATGCGTCTGCGTTGCTGTACGCGACGCTTTTTCTCTCCGGGTACAAGGTGACGATTGAAGACCTGCAGGCCTTTCGCCAGTGGCACTCGCGCACGCCGGGGCATCCGGAATATGGCGATACCGATGGCGTTGAAGTGACGACAGGTCCGCTGGGTCAAGGTCTGGCGATGGCGGTGGGCATGGCGATTGCCGAGAAGCACCTGGGCGCCATCTACAACAAGCCCGGTTATGAAATTGTGAATCATCACACCTATGTGCTGTGCGGCGACGGCGATTTGATGGAAGGCGTTTCGCACGAGGCATGCGCGCTGGCGGGCACGCTGGCCCTGGGCAAGCTGATTGTGCTCTACGACGACAACCTGATCTCGCTGGATGGCCCGACGGAACTTAGCTACAACGATGATGTGCTGGAGCGGTTCGAGGCATACCACTGGCACACGCAGCGAGTGGCAGATGGCAACGATCTGAAGGCGATTGAAGCAGCGATTGAAGCGGCCAGGGCGGAGACGGGAAAGCCCTCGTTCATTGCGGTACGCACCGTGATCGGCTACGGCAGCCCGAAGGCCGGCACCAACAAAGTGCATGGCGAAGCGCTGGGACCGGCAGACACCGCGGCAACGAAGAAGTTTTTCGGATTTCCTGAAGACCAGAGTTTCTACGTTCCCGAGGATGCGCTGAAGAACTGGCGCAAGGCAGGTGATCGGGGCGCGACCGCAGAGGCTGAGTGGAAGAATCTTTTTTCGCATTATGCGTCTGAGTTTCCTGAACTGGCGGTTGAATTCGATCGCACCCAGAAAGGTCTGCGCAAAAAAGATTGGGCGAAGTCGATTCCTTCGTTCCCGGTGGATAAGAAGCAGGCTACGCGCAATGCGGGCGGGGCCGTGATGAACGCAATTGCGGAGAGTGTACCGGAGCTGTTTGGCGGTGCGGCGGATTTGACTTCATCGACCAAAACCATTTTTAAACCGGGGCAGAGTTTTCATGTCGATCCCGCGGGCCGCAATGTGTTTTTCGGCGTGCGCGAGTTTGGTATGTGCGCCGCGGTGAACGGGATGGCTGTGCATGGCGGGCTGGTGCCCTTCGGCTCGACGTTCTTTACCTTCTCTGACTATTGCAAGCCGGCGATTCGACTTGCCGCGTTGATGAAGGTTCACTCCATCTTTGTGTTCACGCACGATTCTGTGGGGCTTGGCGAAGATGGTCCGACGCATCAGCCGATTGAGCAACTGATGATGTTGCGCGCTGTTCCGGGGCTGACAGACTTTCGGCCGGCTGATGCCAATGAGACGGCGGCATGCTGGCGGCTGGCGCTCGATCGCACCACGCCAAGCTTCTTCGCGCTCACGCGGCAGGATCTGCCGGTGATCGACGCGTCAAAGCACGATGTCTACGGCGGCGTGAGCAAGGGGGCATACGTTCTGGAGGATGCGGCGAACGCGAAGGTAATTCTGATCGCTACCGGTTCCGAAGTTTCGACTGCACTTGATGCGGCGAAGGTGCTGTCGGGCCAGGGAGTTGCCGCGCGCGTAGTGAGCATGCCGAGCTGGCGGATTTTCGAAGAGCAATCGGCCGAGTACAAGGCAAGCGTGCTGACGGCGGGAGCGCCGAGGCTTGCGGTGGAGGCCGGCGCGACGCTGGGCTGGTGGAAGTTCGTTGGCCTGGACGGCGATGTTGTGGGTATCGATCGCTTCGGTGCATCGGCACCGGGACCGAAGGTGATGGCCGAGTACGGATTCACACCGGAGAATGTGGCGGCGCGCGCGAAGGCGCTGGTGAAGAAGTAGCTCAGTGAATAGTTGTCAGGCGTCAGGTTGAGGGAGTCCCATGAAGTTAGTTATCGCATCGGATCATGCGGGTTTCGAATTGAAGGAAGAAGTGCGCGCCTACCTGACGCGCGCCGGTCACGAGATGCTGGATCTCGGTGCATACAAGGTTGAGCCGCAGGACGATTACCCCGACTTCGCGGAGCGCGTTGGCGATGCGCTGATTGCAGGCGAGGCACCCCGTGGAATTTTGATATGCGGATCGGGCGTTGGCGTGAGCGTGGCAGCCAACAAGATGCCCGGCATTCGCGCCGGCATGTGCCACGATACGTACTCTGCGCACCAGGGTGTGGAGCATGACGACATGAATGTGCTGGTGCTGGGAGCGCGGATCGTTGGGTCATCCCTTGCCTACGAACTCGTGGACGCATTCATCAGGGCGAATTTTATTTCCAATGAGCCGCGGTTTACACGTCGCTTCAAGAAGGTGCTGGCGATTGAAGCGAAGTATCAATGCGGGCCGAAGTAAGTCGGGGACTCTGTTTTCTAAGTCACCAGGGACGGGCCGGTCACTGCCTGCCCACTGTCAACTGTTCACCGATCACTGTTTTTACGAGACGCCGATGTTCCCCTTCGACGTAATCCTCTTCGATGTTGGCGGGGTCCTGCTGACCAACGGCTGGGATCATCGCGAACGTGCGGCCGTTGTAGAGCTGTTTCATCTCGATCCGGCGGCTCTGGAAGACCATCACGCCAAGGCGTTCGAGCCGTGGGAGCGGGGCGAGATTAGTCTCGATGAATACCTGGATGCGGTGGTATTTTATGAGCCGCGCAGTTTTACCCACGCGGAGTTTTTCGCCGCGATGTGCGAGCAGTCCAGGCTGCTTGCCGATGGAGCGATGTGCATCCTCAAAGAACTCGCGGCATCAGACAAGTGTATGGTTGGCTCGCTGAACAACGAAGCTCGCGAAACGCATGAATTTCGCGTTGAGAAGTTTGGCCTTCGCCAGCATCTGAAGTTTACGTTCACTTCATGCTACCTGGGCATCCGCAAGCCTGATCCGCAGATCTACCGGCGGACGCTGGGCATTCTGGTCAAGAGTGCTGAGCGCTCCTTGTTTATTGATGATCGCCTTGAGAATGTCGCGGCTGCTGCCGCTGTGGGGATGAAGGCGATTCGTTTTACTGGCGCAGATGCTTTGCGGCGCGACTTGCAAAGCCTTGAAGTTTTGTAACGAGATTTGAAGGGAGAGCGATATGCAACTGGGATTAATTGGTCTGGGTAAGATGGGCGGCAATATGGCCGAGCGGCTGCGCCTTGGTGGGCACCAGGTGGTGGGATTTGACTTCAGCGCAGAGGCCGTGCAGAAGCTGACGGCGTCGGGCAACGTCGGCGTGAGTTCGCTGGAGGATATGGCGAAAAATCTGAAAGGCCGCAAGGCTATCTGGATCATGGTGCCGCAGGGGAAGCCGGTTGACGACACCATTGCCAAGCTTGAGCCGCTGCTGAATAAGGGCGACATACTGATTGATGGCGGCAACTCAAATTACAAGGATTCGCAGCGCCACTACAAGGAAGTTACTGCCAAGGGATTTCAGTTTGTCGACGTGGGCACGTCGGGCGGCGTATGGGGACTGAAAGAGGGTTACAGCATGATGATTGGCGGCGATAAGGAAGCCGTCGATTATCTGCGGCCGATCTTTGAAACGCTGGCGCCGGGAAAAGATCAGGGCTGGGGACATGTGGGACCGGCAGGTGCGGGGCACTTTGTGAAGATGGTGCATAACGGCATCGAATACGGCCTGATGGAGGCGTATGCCGAGGGCTTCACCATCATGGAGAAGAAAGAAGAGCTGAATCTCGACCTCGCGCAGATTTCGCAGATATGGCGTTTTGGCAGCGTAGTGCGCAGCTGGCTCCTGGATCTGACGGCCGACGCGCTGAGCAAGAACCCGACGCTTGAGGGGCTCGAGGCGTATGTTGCGGATTCCGGCGAGGGACGCTGGACGGTGTTTGAAGCGATTGATCTGAATGTGTCGGCGCCGGTGATTACGGAGTCGCTGATTCGACGGATTCGTTCGCGCGAGGAAAATAACTTCACCGACCGTATGCTGGCGATTATGCGCAATGCATTCGGTGGACATGCGGTGAAGACAGACTAGTGATCAGTGATCGGTGATCAGGGGTCAGAGATCGGCACGCAGGAGGTCGTCAGACTATGGCATCAGCAACTGTGCAGATGAAGATTCGGCCGGAGGATTTGTCGCAGGTTCCGAAGAGCGGCGAGCGCATTCCGAACCCGGGGATCCTGGTGATTTTTGGCGCCTCGGGAGATTTGACCAAGCGCAAGCTCGTCCCTGCGCTCTTTCACCTGGAGCAGGATGGGTTATTGCCACAGAATTTTGCGATTGTTGGTGTGGCGCGCCGCCCCCTGGGCGATGAGTTCGCTGCCGACATGCGCGAGGGGCTGATTGACTTCGGCGACGTGGACAAGGCTGACCCCAAGATGGACGAGTTCGTGAAGAAGATCAGCTACTACGCGTTGAGCTTTGATGATGCTTCGCATTATGCGGGCCTGAAAGCGGAACTTGATCGCATCGCGCAGGAGAAGAACATCGGTCCGGATCGCTTGTTCTATCTTGCGACCGCGCCGGAGTATTTTGCGCCCATTATTGAGAATCTTGGCGCGCAGGGAATGGCGCAGCCTGAGCAAGGACGTGTGGGCGTAGTGATCGAAAAGCCGTTCGGGCACGATCTCGATTCAGCGCGCGACCTGAATCACCAGGTGAATGCGGTCTTCCACGAGAACCAGGTCTTCCGTATCGATCACTATTTAGGCAAAGAGACGGTGCAGAACATTTTGGTGTTCCGGTTCGGCAACGGGATTTTCGAGCCGATCTGGAATCGCAATTACATCGACCACGTGCAGATCACGGCTGCGGAAACATTGGGCGTCGAAGGCCGTGGGCCGTTCTATGAGAAGGCTGGAGCGCTGCGCGATGTGGTGCAGAACCACGTGATGGAACTGCTGAGCTTTGTGACGATGGAGCCGCCGTCGAGCTTTGACGCTGAAGCTGTGCGTCGCGAGAAGGTCAAAGTCTGGCGGGCGATTCCCAGCATTCCCATCAAGGATGCAGTGCGCGGGCAGTACGGCCCTGGCGTTATAGAAGGCAAAAAAGTTGTGGGCTATCGCGACGAAGATCGCGTGAACCCCGAGTCAGGAACCGAGACCTATGCGGCAGTGAAACTTGGAATTGAGAATTGGCGCTGGGCAGGCGTGCCGTTCTATCTGCGCGCGGGCAAACGAATGAAGAAGCGCGCTACCGAAATCAGCATTCAATTCAGGCAGCCGCCGCTGCTGATTTTCAACCGCATGCAGTCGAGCGGGCCGTGCACGGATATCCAGCCGAACCTGCTGACGATTCGCATTCAGCCCAACGAGGGCATTGCGCTGCGGTTCGGGGCGAAGGTTCCGAACACGCCGAATATGTCAGTGTGCCCGGTGAATATGGACTTCGATTATGCGGCGGCATTCGGCACTTCGACGGCGAACGGGTACGAGCGGCTGCTGCTGGATGCGATGCTTGGCGACCAGACGCTGTTTGCGCATCGCGATGGCGTGGAAGTGACATGGTCGCTGTATACGCCGATTCTGGAAGCGTGGGCGGCTAAGAATCCCGAAGTGTTTCCGAATTATTTTGCGGGGACATGGGGTCCGGACTGCGGCGATCGGCTGCTGGAGCGCGAGGGGCACGTCTGGCGCAACAATATCGGGTGAGGACTTGCGATGCGGGTGGGGTGTATTGTTTCGCGGGTGTCTGCCCACCGCGCAGGATTCTTGTGTATTTCGTGCCGATGCCAAATGGATGGGAAAAGGAAATTTCAGCAGTCAACTTCCGAATTGGCGACCATCCAGACAGAACACGCTCGGACAGCTATCGATGAGTTGAATCCTTGCGCTTCAGAGGGACAAAGCTAATCAATGTTGCAACTGATAGGCAGCATATGACTGCGAACGGAATAGCATAGTTGCCTAGAAGAATCACTGCTCCGTGGTGTTTATCCGAAAGGGTCGGGGACCAGCTCACCCAGCCAGCAAGTCCGATGGCGAATTCGAAGGCGACTCCAGCCGAACACGCAGTCACCAGAGGACGTCAACCCTCACGACGGAAACGACGAACCAAAACCGCCACAGCGAGCCCCAAGAGCGCCCCAACAACAAATTGAACTGCGATAATGATCAACGCTGCGGTACTGTTGAGCAACTGGTCTCGACTCCCATTCAAAGCTTACAACCGTGAGGCGACAAAGGTGCCAGTGCTTTAAGAAGATCGGGAAAGAACCGTTAAGGGATCGTCCGCGCAAGGTGGTTGCGGATGTATCACCGCCTATGCGGAAGTTAAAGAC